>CAZEDA010000055.1:5284-14457 GCA_964510915.1 uncultured Rhodocyclaceae bacterium
GACAGCACCTCCCTGGCGCCGACGATCTTCTCGACGGGCCAGTCGCCGCCCTTCACGAGGATGTCGGGACGTGCGTGCAGGATCAGCGAGAGCGGGGTGTCTTCCTCGAACCAGGTGACGATGTCGGTGCTGGCGAGTGCCGCGGCGATCGCCGCGCGATCGGGCAGGGCGTTGATGGGTCTGTCGTCACCTTTGCCGAGCCGGCGCACGGAGGCGTCGGAATTCAAAGCGAGCAGAAGGCTCGCGCCGAGGGCGCGGGCCTGCGCCAGATAGGTGACATGGCCACGGTGGAGGATGTCGAAGACCCCGTTCGTGAACACCAGGGGTCGTGGCAGGGCGGCGAGCCGCCCCGCGAGTGCATCCGGATCGACGACCTTGCCCTCGAAGGCGGGCGGGGGGCAGCGGGTCAGCAACGGACGGCTCGACGTCAGGCAGCCTGCGCGCCGGCGGCCTGCCCCTGGAGCAGAGACTTGCGGTAGCGGTTGAGATCCTGGACGGAACCGATGGTGCGGTCGAACAGCAGCGACATGTTCTTCAGCATCATCTCGACGACTTTCGTTTCCCAGTCGCGACCGAAACGGATCTGCTCGTCGAGCCAGCGCTCGAGCCAGGTGGGATCCGGCAGGCGCGACTGCACCGTGTCGTTGGGGAACAGGGCCTGGTTCACGTGCAGATTCGTCGGATGCAGCGCCTTGTTGCTGCGCGCAGAACTCGCCATCAGCATGCCGATCTTCGCGAACGCGGCGCGCGCCTCGTCCCCGAGGTTGCCGATCATCCGCTTCATGTACTGCAGGTACGCGCCGGCGTGGCGGGCTTCATCGCGGGAGATGAGCCGGTAGATATGCTTCAGCACGGGCTCCGTATGCCAGTCGGCGGCGCAGCGGTACCAGTGATTGAGGCGGATCTCGCCGCAGAAATGCAGCATCAGCGTCTCGGGCGCCGGCGCGGGATCGAACTCGAAGCGCACCGCATGCAGTTCCTCCTCCGTGGGGGCCAGTTCGGGACGGAAGCGGCGGAGATACTCCATCAGGACCAGCGAATGCTTCTGCTCCTCGAAGAACCACACGGACATGAACGCGGAGAAGTCGCTGTCATGCACGTTGTCCCGCAGGAACATTTCCGTCGCGGGAAGGGCGGCCCACTCGGTGATGGCATTCATCTTGACCGTGCGCGCCTGCTCGTCCGACAGGAGGCTGGCGTCGAACTCCGACCAGGGAATGTCCTGGTCCATGCTCCAGCGGACACGTTCGAGAGACTTGAAGATTTCTGGGTAAAGCATTGAGCGGACCTCAGGGACCCCGGCTCGTCATGGAGCGCCGGGGCGAGTGGCATTGCCTGCGACAACGGCCGTCATGCGATTCGGGAAAGCTCGGTTCGGGCTGTTCGAGGGTCGAGGGCGTCGCAGACGCGCCGATGACGACGGCACATCCGCATCGGACTTTCCCCGGCCCGAGACCGCGGGCGAGTATAGCAGTCCGAATGCCTGCTCCCCGCCCTGGCGTCACTGCGGGCCGGGTCGAACCCGGCGGGGGGTCCAGCAACCGGGATCGCGGGGAGAGTCCTCGCGAAGCGTCGTCAGACGATTCCGCGAGCCGTACGCCACCCTGCGACGAGGGTCCCGATCTGGTCGAGTGTCTTGATCAGTTGGACGCCGTCGACCGCGCGCCGGAGGCGACGGATACAGCCGCCCCCCGCCCAGATCTCGACTTCGCGCGGGAGGCTCGCCCGGAGTTCGCGCAGACCCGAGGAAGCCTGCCGGTCGGGGAAGGCCGCACTGAAGGACAAGGCAACGACATTGGCCCGTTGTGCACTCACCGCCCGGAGGATCTCCTGGGCGGGTGTCTCGGTGCCCAGCGGAATGCACGTGGCGCCGTCCACGACGAGCAGAGCTTCCACCATCAGCAGGCCAAGGTTGTGCTGCTCGGTCGGAAAGGAGGTGAGCAGAACGCGCGGCGGCTTCGTATGGGACTGGGATGCCGCGATGGCATTGCGCAGGACGCTCTGCACCTGTTCGGTGTAGATGTGTTCCTCGAACACTGCGAAATCGCCGCGGACCCATGCCTCCCCAACGGCGGTCGTCAAGGGTGCGACGGTCTCCATGATGAAGCGCTGCAGACCCTGCTTCATCAGTAACTGATTGAGTTTCTGGCGGAAATCGGGAAGCTGGTGATTCCGGATCAGGGCCAGGATCGCATCGATCTCGACGTCATGGTCCTCGCGGGTCGTATAGGACGTCCCGAGGCTATTGAGATCGTCGATGGGCAACCCAATGATCTTTCCGGGGCGGAACCCGCGATCCATCAGGCGTTTGATGGCCCGGAGTTTCGTGACCTGGTCCGGCGGGTAGATCCGTTCGCCATGGCGATCCCGCAGGGGCTTCGGGAACTTGTACCGGCGCTCCCACATACGTAGAACGTCCTTGGACAATCCGGTGTCCCGTTCCACTGCACTGATGCTGAGCATTGCCTGGTACTCCCTGTCCGCGGCACGGTCTCCGACGGGTTGGGGTGAAAGAATCTCAGGGCTTCGTTCTGTCTTGTCGAGGCGCACGGTGGTTTACCTGGAGAGAAGCAAAATGTCCTGGACAAAATGTTGACATACGTAACTATGACTCGTATTGTACGAACCACAGGGTCGTTTGACTAGGACAATCTTTCGGGAGTTCATCATGCCGTCCAACCTTTCCGCGTTGTTTGTTCGCCTGCTCGGCGTAGCGGCCCTCTCGCTTTCCACGGCCGCCATCGCCGTCGAGACCCCACTCGAGGAGTGCTCCGCATCCCATGTTCTAGCGGATGCTACGCATAAAGTCTTCAGCGGGGCAGATAAGCAGCCGTTGTTTGTCCAAGACGAAACTTCTTCTCAGCCGTCGATGTCCACACCAGCCGAAGCCGATTGGCTGCACTACGTGGAAATGCATGAACAGTTTTCCGGTTCGTCGGCGCGCTCAGTCTTCATGCCCTGGTTCAGCCTCCAGCACGAGGCGAACTGAGGCTTACGCCCTTCAGGTCGCAGGCTCGTCTCCCCCCTCACCCGCGTGCCACCCCCGCGCGGTTTGCCTGCGACCTGAACCCTTTCCGGCGCCTGACGGCGCCGTTGTGTCGAGGATTTCTCAGTGAATGCTCCTGACCGTTTCGTCCTGCCCGACGTCCAGTCGATTGCCGACTCGCGCGCCATCGCCATCAACAAAGTCGGGATCAAGGGTCTTGTCCATCCCCTGAAGATCCGCCAGCCGGATGGGTCTGCGCTCGCTACCGTGGTCACGGCAGACATGTATGTGCGCCTGCCCGGGGACGTCAAGGGGACGCACATGTCCCGCTTCATCGAGATCCTCCAGGCGCATCACGAGGCGCTCGACCAGGCCGGTTTCCGGGATCTCGTGTTCCGGATGCTGGACCGTCTCGGTGCCGATTCCGGCTTCATCGAGCTGTCGTTTCCCTACTTCGTCATGAAGAAGGCGCCGGTGTCCGGCGTGGAGAGTCTTCTGGACTACCGGGTCAGGATGCGCGGTGAGGTGCGTCGGGGCGACGGTTACGCGTTCGAACTGTCCGTGACTGCGCCCGTGACCAGCCTGTGCCCGTGTTCCAAGGAGATCTCGGCCTACGGCGCGCACAACCAGCGCTCGCACATCACGATCACGGCCCGCGTGGCGGAAGACGTCCTGATTGAAGACCTCATCCGCATGGCGGAAGAGGAGGCGTCCTGCCAGGTGTACGGTCTCCTCAAGCGCCCGGACGAGAAGTGGGTCACCGAGCGGGCCTACGACAATCCCAAGTTCGTCGAGGACCTCGTCCGCGACATCGCGATGCGTCTGAATGCCGACAGTCGGGTCTCCCGCTATGTCATCGAGTCGGAGAACTTCGAATCGATACATAATCACTCGGCATATGCACTCATCGAACACGACAAACTGGCCGGAGCCTGCTGATCATGCCGGTCCGACGGCCGTGAAGCGCCTGGCCGTCGTCGGCGCCGGCATTGCCGGACTCTCCGCGGCCTGGCTGCTGTCGCGGCATCACCGGGTCACGCTGTTCGAGTCCGGCGCCTATCTGGGCGGCCACACCAACACCGTTGATGTGACGCTGGACGGTCACTCCTTTCCCGTCGACACCGGGTTTCTGGTGTTCAACGACCGCACGTATCCGAACCTGTGTGCCCTGTTCGACTCTGTCGGGGTCCATTCCACCGCGAGCGACATGTCGTTCAGCGTTCGGATTGAATCGTCCAACCTGGAATGGGCGGGGAGCAGCCTTGCCACGGTGTTTGCGCAGCGTCGCAATCTCCTGCGCCCCGAGTTCTGGCGCATGCTGAAGGACATCGTCCGCTTCAACCGCGAGGCAACCGCCGCGGTGTCCCGGTCCGATCCGGGCACGGGCAGCCTCGGGGACTGGCTGGACAGCCATCGGTTCGGACGCGCTTTCCGCGACTGGTACCTCCTGCCCATGAGCGCGGCCATCTGGTCCTGTCCCACGTCCGAGATGCTGGAGTATCCGATCGCGCCCTTCCTGCGGTTCTGCCACAACCACGGTCTGCTGCAGATCAGTGATCGCCCCCAGTGGCGCACGGTGACGGGCGGAGGAAGGGAGTATGTCCGGCGACTTGCCGCGGACATCGCCGATGTGCGGGTCGGGCAGGCGGTGACCGGGGTCTCGCGCGATTTGCAGGGCGTCCGTGTTCGGTCCTCTGCCGGGGAAGAAGTGTTCGACGACGTGGTGCTGGCCGTGCACGGCGATCAGGCGCTTGCGCTCCTCGATGACGCGTCGGAGGACGAACGGCGCATCCTGGGTGCAGTTCGCTACCAGCAGAACGTCGCGGTTCTCCATACCGACGACACGCTGCTGCCGCGTTCCCGGGAAGCCTGGGCAGCCTGGAACTACCTGTCCGGCCCCGGCGAAATTGGCGACGTCCCGGTCTCCGTGAGCTATCTGATCAACCGGCTGCAGCCGCTGCCGTGCCGCTCGCCCGTGATCGTCACGCTGAACCCGCCGCGGCCGGCGCGCGCGGATCGGGTGCTTGGCGAATTCCAGTACATGCATCCCATCTTCGATCGCCCGGCCATCGAAGCCCAGGCGGCGCTGCCCGGCATCCAGGGCGTGAGGCGAACCTGGTTCTGCGGGGCCTGGACGGGATACGGTTTCCACGAGGACGGTCTGAAGTCTGCGCTTCAGGTCGCCAATGCACTCGGAGCGAGGGCCCCATGGCAGGCGGAGGCAATGGCAGCCTAGCGGCCCTGTTCACCGGGTCGGTGATGCATGCGCGGGTGCGTCCGCGGGCGAACCGGTTCCGGTACGGGGTCTTCTACCTGCGCGTGCGCATCGGCGCGGAAGAGTCCCTGCGCCGGGCCTTCCTGTCCGTCGATCGCTTCAACCTGCTCGCCTTCCATCGGCGGGATCACGGGCCGCGCGACGGATCGCCCCTGGAACCCTGGATCCGTGATCTCCTGGCCCGCGAGGGATGCGGGTTCGCGGACGGCGACATCGAGTTGCAGATGTTTCCGAGGGTGCTCGGGTATGTGTTCAACCCGGTCAGTTTCTGGTTCTGCCACGACCGGGAGGGCCGTCTGCGCGCCGTCCTGTGCGAAGTGAACAACACCTTCGGTGAACACCACAACTACCTCATGGTCCATCCCGACGGCCGCCCCATCGAACCGACGGATTCACTCATGGCCCAGAAGGTCTTTCACGTATCCCCCTTTCTCGCCGTGAAAGGGCGCTACCGATTCCAGTTTCGCACCGACCCTGCCGATACCAGGGTACGCATCGACTACGAGGACGAGGACGGCACCATGCTCGTCACCTCGGTCTCGGGTTCGGCGCGTGCGCTCTCCGCGGGTTCGCTGTTGCGCTGCTTCGTAGGGTATCCTTGGATGACCCTGGGCGTGATCCTGCGCATCCACTGGCAGGCGCTCAAGCTCTGGTGGAAAGGGGTGCCCTTCTTCCGCAAACCGGCTGCGCCGCTGCGGGAGACCACCCGATGAAAATTCTCGACATGCCAGCCACAACGTATCGCATCGGCTCCACCCCCTCGTCCAGATCGGCCCGGGTGGTGCTGGCGCTCCTCGACAGACTCCGTGTAGGCCGCCTGGACCTCATCGCTCCGGACGGCAACCCGCGCACGTTCGACAGCGGCTTTCCCGGGCCCCACGCCATGCTCCGGCTGTCCGACTGGGAGGTATTCGACGAGGCCCTGCACCGCGGAGATATCGGGTTCGGCGAGACCTACATGGAAGGGCGCTGGGACACCCCGGATCTGGCCGAGCTCCTCACGCTCTTCGCCGAGAACACCGTTGCCCTCGAGAAGGCGATCTACGGTCGCTGGTTCGGCTGGGCGGCCGATCGCATCCGCCACGCCATGCGCGCCAATCGCCGCCGGCAGGCACGGCGCAATGTCGCCGCCCACTACGATCTCGGCAACGCCTTCTATCAGATGTGGCTGGACGAGACCATGACGTACTCGTCGGGCCTCTTCGACGGTGAGGAAAAGCGATCGCTTCCCGCCGCCCAGAGCGCCAAGTACGAGCGCATCTGTTCCGTGCTCGACATTCAGGCGGGGGACCGGGTCCTCGAGATCGGCTGCGGGTGGGGCGGGTTCGCGGAACACGCCGCTGCCACGCGCGGCTGCCGCGTGCACGGCATCACGCTGTCGCGGGAACAGCTCGCCTTCGCCAAAGACCGCATGGTCCAGCGCGACCTCTCCGGGCTGGTGACGCTCGAACTCCGGGACTACCGCGACGTGCAGGGCGAGTTCGATCACATTGTCTCCATCGAAATGTTCGAGGCCGTGGGCGAGCGCTACTGGCCTGCCTACTTCGATGCCATCCGCGAGCGCCTGCGCCGCGGGGGCCGGGCCCTCATCCAGACCATCGCCATCGCCGACAGCCGGTTCGATCGCTACCGGCGCGGCACGGACTTCATCCAGCAGCACATTTTCCCGGGCGGCATGCTGCCGTCGCGCGAGGTGTTCCGCGACAACGCGTCGCGGCGGGGACTCCTGATCGGCGATGTCTTCACCTTCGGCAAGGACTACGCGAAGACCCTGCGGGCGTGGCGGCACCGATTCAATCGCCGGGTCGGGGAACTCAACGCCCTCGGATTCGACGAACGCTTCGTGCGCATGTGGAATTTCTACCTCGCCTACTGCGAGGCTGGCTTCCGCACGGGCACCATCGATGTCATGCAGGTGGAGCTGAAGCGTGTCTAGACGATTCTTTCTGTTGGCCCTGCTCGCGCTGGCCGGACGCGCCTGGGCGAACCTCCCGGCCGAAGTGCAACGGCCCGGCGGGGTGGAGTTCCGGGTGATCGGCCAGGGGCGCATGCGCTGGTTCGGCCTGCTCCTTTACGACGCCGCCCTGTGGGTGCCGGGCGATCGCTGGCGCTGGGACGAATCCTTCGCCCTCGACCTGCGCTATGCCCGTGACTTCCTCGGCGTGAAGCTCGCCGGTGCCAGCGTCGACGAGATGCGGCGGCTGGGATACGAGGACGAGGCCAAGCTCGATCGCTGGCGCGCGGCAATGGTGGGGGCCTTTCCGGATGTGAAGAAGGGCGACCGCATCACCGGCGTGTTCCGGCCAGGTGAGGGTGCCCAGTTCTTTCACAACGGCCGGGCCACGAGCTTCGTTGCCGATCCCGAGTTCGCCCGAGCCTTCTTCTCCATCTGGCTCGATCCGAAGACCAGGGAACCCAAGCTTCGCGCCGCCCTGCTCGGGCAGCGGTGAGCAGCACGCGCGTCGGCGCGCGCGACCTCGGAGCCTACTCCGCGCTGGCTTTCCCGCTGGCCATGGCAGCCCTGCCGGTCTACGTGCACGTCCCCAAGCTGTACGGCGACGAACGCGGTCTCGCCCTGACGACGGTCGGTCTCGTTCTGCTGTTCGCGCGGGCGCTGGACGCGCTGCAGGACCCGCTGCTCGGATGGTGGAGCGATCGGGTTGCGGACCGCGGCGGTTCCCGCAACGGCTTTCTGCTCGCGGCGGTGGCGCTGCTCGGCGCCGGGGTCCTGGGACTGTTCCATCCTCCGGCCGGGGGGCCGGCACTCGTCACGACATGGCTCGCGGCGAGCCTCGTGGTGACGTACTTCGGCTTCAGCATGGGGACCATCAACTACTTCGCGTTCGGCGCAGAGCTGTCGCGTGACTATCACGAACGCACCCGGGTGACCGCCGCACGTGGCGCGGTCGGCGTCGCGGGGGTTCTGTTGGCCGCGGCCCTGCCCGATGTCCTCGCCGGCAAGGGCGGGCTTCCGGAGGGACTGCGCCATTTCTCGCTGCTCTACGTGCCGATCCTGCTCGCCTTTGCGGCGGTCACGCTGTTCGGCGTCAGGCAACCCGTCCGTACCCAGGGCGGCATCGGCGTACCGTTCTCCTGGGCCGGCATGGTGGCGCCCCTGCGGGACTGGCGTTTCCGATGGCTGCTCGCCATCTTCGTCGCCAGCGGTGTCGCGTCCGCCATTCCTGCCGCGCTGATCCTCTTCTACGTCCAGGACGTGCTGGGCCGCTCGGACCTGAGCGGGCTGTTCCTCGCCATCTACTTTCTGTTCGGTGCCTTCGGCATGCCGCTCTGGGTGAAGGCCTCTCGTCGCATCGGCAAGAAGGGCGCCTGGGGCCTTGGCATGGTCATGAGCGTCATCGCCTTCGTGTGGGCGTTCCTGCTCGGAAACCAGGATGCGACGGCGTTCGCCATCGTCTGCGCACTTTCGGGCATCGCCTATGGCGCGGAGCTCGCCCTGCCGCCTTCGCTGCTCGCCGATGTGGCCGATGCCTCCGAGAGCGGCGCCGGGGAAGGTGTCCACTTCGGGTTCTGGCAACTCACCGAGAAGGCGAACCTCGCCATCGCCGCCGGTGTCGCACTCCCGGTCCTCGGCCTCGTGGGCTATCAGCCCGGCACGCCGCAGGCCGCGATGGGAAACCTCTCCGCCATGTATGCCCTGATTCCCTGTCTGCTCAAGCTCGGTGCCCTGGCCGTTCTGTGGCTGGCGCCGCTCGATGCACGCTCCCTGCCTTCCCGAAACCACTCCGGAGACGCCTCACCATGAAACGACTGATCCTTGCCCTGTGCTCCGCCATCGGTCTTTCCGGCTGTTCCTCCCCCGGCGTCGACGTGTTCCGGGCCGAGCAGCCGAAACTCGATCTGCGCCAGTACTTCGACGGCACCGTGGATGCCTGGGGCATCGTCCGCGACCGC
>CAZEDA010000056.1:0-14311 GCA_964510915.1 uncultured Rhodocyclaceae bacterium
TGGCAGTCGGGCTGCTTGCCGTTGGTATTGCCGGGCGGCGCGGCTGTTCGAGGTAGGCGTTTCGGTCGCGGTTCGAAGCCGACGAATAAGAAAGGCAGCCCCCCTTTCGAGGAACTGCCTTCGATGCTGCTGCGCCTGCGTGCGTTTCAGCGCGCAGCGCGTCGCCGCATACCTGCAGCCACCACGCCGAGGCCTGCCGCGAGCATCGCCCAGGTGGACGGCTCGGGGATCGGCGGGGCGCTGTTGAAGGCGACCTCGCGGATCTCGATGTTGTTCACCACGCCGACGTGGGCCGACAGCACCTGCAGTTCGACCTTGCTCACCCCACGGAACGGCGAGGCGAAGGTGTAGGTCCGTGGGGCGAGACTGCCCTGGGGGCCCACGAAAGTGTCCGAGGTGCCGAGCAGAACGTCGGCACCGTCGTAGAAGTGCAGCTTGAAGTCCTTGATGCCTTCCAGGAACACGTTCACGTCGTTCCAGAGGACGAAGGACTCCAGATCGAAAGTGCCGATGAGGTCCAGCGTGATCACGCCCTGGTTCGCGCTGGCGGCAAACCCGTTCAGCGCGTTGTTCTCTGCCGTGATGCCGTCGGCCAGGGCCGAGACAGGGAAGGCCGCGGCATAGAGCGGCAGCGAGGACGACGCGGTGATCTGGCTGGGCCCCATGACGAGGGCTGCGTTTGCGGCGATGCTGGTGCCAAGCGCGATCGCGGCGAGCGTGGTGGCGACAGCGGCTTTGCGGGCGAAACGGATCATTCGGTAGGGCTCCTGGCGATATCGTCTGTCTGTTCTAAGTATCTCGGGCGCTCCCGCAATGAGCGAAAACTCGATGCGGCGGATACGCGCGGTGCGACCCGCCATTCCGAGCAAGATCCGGGCGCGGGTATCCGGTTGCTGCACGCAGAGTGTGGCGTTGGGAACAGATGTGAGGGTGCTGTAAAGCGGTTCGACGACACGTAGTCGTCGAGTCGGCCGTCGCGCGGGCTTCACCGGCGCCGATCGATCCCCGGTGTCCGCTACGCCCCCAACCCCAGCTCGCCGATCATCCGCGTGATCGCCAGCGCCGCGCTCTCCGGAAACTGGAACGGAAACAGGTGTCCGCCCCGAGTCGGTGCAACCTTCATCCAGCGCTCGGACGCGAGCAGGCCGACGCGTCGCGTGAGGTCGGACTGTTCGCCGTAGACGAGCCCCGCGGGAACGGCCAGGTGCGTGCAGTCCTGCACTAGGTCATGGGGCAGCGTCTGGTAGATGCGGTTCTCGATCTCCGGGGTGAAGCGCAGTCGGATCCGGTCCCCGGCGGGCTCCGTGCCGAAGGTCACGTAGTCTTCCAGGCAACGCGGATCGAACCGCCGGAAGACGGTCTTGGTCTGGAAGTAGGCCAGCGCGTCGCCCGGCGTGTCCCATTCGCGGCGCCGAAACAGCGTGCCGGGTGCCGGACCGAGTTTCTCGGCGATGCCGACCTTCTTGGTGAAGGCGAGAGCGCCGCCCTTCATGCGGGAAAGAATGGCGGCATCCAGCAGCACAATCCCGCGGAACAGATCGGGGCGGCGCACGGCGGCGCGCAGGGACAGGAAACCGCCGAGGGAGTGGCCGACCGCGATCACCGGATGCCGGTGCGCCTCGACCGCGTGGATGAGCTGGTCCGTGAGCTTGTGCCAGCCGTCCGTGACCGGGTAGTCTGGATCGTGGCCGAACCGATCCACCCAGCGGATGTCGAAACGGCCTTCGAGCCGCTCGAACAGCTGGCGATAGCACGGCGCAGGAAAACCGTTGGCGTGGGAGAACTGCAGAATGGGCCTGGCAATGCTCATCGGCCGGGTTCCGTGCGCCATGACAGTGCGCTGCAGGCCGCCGTGACTGCCGTGCCGTCCTCCGGATTTCCGACCATGTTCCGCCGCCTTGCCCTTGTCATCTTCACATTGTCTCTGCTCGCCGCCTGCGTTGCCAGACCACCCATGGACCCCACCAAACCGCACCACACCGACGAAGGCTTCCGCAACAACTATCCCACGGGCTGGCGTCACGGCAGCTTCTGGAAATGGCAGCGGGAACGCTGGGCGAAAGGTCTGCCGAAGACGCCGCCGGGCGGCTGGCACTTTCCGGCCGAGCATCCCGATTTCGACTGGCTGCGCGCCAACCGCACCGAGCCGGCGCTCACGTGGATCGGTCACGCCACCTTTCTCGTGCAGCTGGGCGGGCTCAACATCCTCACGGACCCGCATCTCACCGGGCGGGCCTCGCCCGTCGGTTTCGCGGGGCCGAGGCGCATCATGCCGCCCGCCATCGACTTCCATCAGATGCCGCACATCGACGTGGTCGTGATCTCCCACAACCACTACGACCATCTCGACGAAGGCACCGTGAAGCGCCTCGCGCGCCAGCCGGGCGGTTCCCCGACGTTCTTCGTGCCGCTCGGGCTCAAGGCGTGGATGGCGTCGAAGGGCATCCGCGACAAGGTGGTGGAGCTCGACTGGTGGGGCAAACAGTCCCTCGGCACGTCGACCTTCACCGCCGTGCCCGTGCAGCATTGGAGCGCCCGGTCGCTGTGGGATCGCAATCACACGCTGTGGGGCGGATGGCGGGTCGACACCCCGCAGGGGAGTGTGTTCTTCGCGGGCGATACGGGCTACTCGGAGGATTTCAAGGACATCCGCCGTCGGCTCGGGCCGGTCGACATCGCCCTGCTGCCCATCGGCGCTTACGAACCGCGGTGGTTCATGTCGGTGATGCATGTGAATCCGGACGAAGCCGTGAAGATCCACGCCGATCTCGAAGCGCGTCAGTCGGTCGCGATGCACTGGGGCACCTTCGTTCTCACCGACGAACCCATGGACGAACCGCCGCGCAAGCTCGCGCATGCGCTGCGGGAGGCCGGCATCTCCCACGATAAGTTTTGGGTGATGAAGCACGGCGAGACGCGAAGAATTCCGTAGCCCGGGTTCCACCCGGGCCGTTCGATGCGCCGCCCGCTGGAAGAGAGTCGCCGCCCCCGGGCGGAGCCCGGGCTACGGGGCTGCATCCCGCGACGCATGGTCACTATCCATTCCCCGACTCGCGGCATCCGCCGCTCGTCGGCGCCCCCCGCCCCTTACAATCGCGGTTTTCCTCCCGGCTTCAGAGCGACATGAACGATCCCATCTACTTCACCGACGAGCACCGCCTCTTCCGCGAGAGCCTGCGCCGATTCATCGCGGGCGACATCGAACCCCATGCACACCAGTGGGAGGACGATGGCTGCGTGCCGCGCGAGGTGCTCCGCAAGATGGGGGAACTCGGCTTCCTTGGCATCCGGTATCCGTCCGAGTACGGCGGGGCGGAACTCGACACGGTGTACAGCGTGCTGCTGGCAGAAGAACTGGGCCGCTCGACCTTCGGCGGCTTCGCCATCACGGTGCTGGTCCATACCGACATGGCCTCGCCCCATCTGGTCAACGCGGGCCGGCCGGACCAGTTGAGGCGCTGGCTGCCGGGCGTGATCCGTGGCGACACGATCACCGCCGTGGCCGTCACCGAGCCGGACGCCGGTTCCGACGTCAAGGCCATCCGCACGCGCGCCGTGCGCGACGGCGACCACTACGTGCTGAACGGCACGAAGATGTTCATCACCAACGGCGTCCACGCCAACCTCTACTTCGTCGCCGCCAAGACCGACACCGAAGCCAAGGGATCGCGCGGCATCTCGATCTTCGCGGTGGAGAAAGGCACGCCGGGCTTCACGGTCGGGCGCGCGCTCGACAAGATGGGCTGGCGATCTTCCGATACCGCCGAACTCGTGTTCGATGGCGTGCGAGTGCCTGCGGAGAACATCCTGGGCGAGGAACACCTGGGCTTCTACGCGATCATGCGCAACTTCCAGAACGAGCGTGTGGTGCTCGGCGCGCAGGCGCTTGGCGAGGCGCAGAAGGCGCTGGAGATCACGACAGCCTATGTGAAGGATCGCAAGGCCTTCGGCCAGTCCCTGTGGGACAAGCAGACCATCCGCCAGCGACTTGCGATGCTCGCCTCGAAGGTCGAGGCCGCGCGGCACCTCGTGTACCACTGCGCCTGGATCGACTCGCAAGGCAAGGACTGCGTGCGGGAGGTGTCGATGATCAAGGCGCTCTGCGGCGAACTGGTGAACGAGGTGATGTACACCTGCCAGCAGTTCCACGGCGGGATGGGCTACATGCGCGAGACCACCATCGAGCGCATGGTGCGCGATGCGCGTGTGCAGACCATCGGCGGCGGTGCCACCGAGGTCATGCTGGAGGAAGTCGCCAAGCGGATGTGATCGCGTACCTGCCGGGCATCCGCCGGTTTCGCGGATGCCTCGGCGATTCCGCGGCCGTCAGGATTTCTTCGGAGCCTTGTCGCCGGACTTCTCGGGGCTCTTCTCGGGCGCCTTCACCACGCGCACCTGCACGCCGGAGGCGATCGAATCCGAAGGGTTCAGCACGACGCGATCCGTCGGCTCGATCCCGGCGAGCAGTTCCACGGTGGTCCCGAAGTCGCGACCGATGGTCACACTGCGCAGGGCGATGCGGTCCCCCTGCGCGATGACCGCCACCTGCGGGCCTTCCGACCGGAACAGCAGCGTGTTCACCGGCACGACGAGCGAGGACACCTTGGTCGGAATCTTCAGCTTCACCTGCGCATAGGCGCCGGGAAGGAGGTCCCCGGCGGCGTTGTCGACTTCGATCTCGGCCAGCAGCGTGCGGGCTTCGGGGTCGATGGCCCGCGCGGTGCGCACCAGCTTGCCGGGGTACTTCTTCCCGGTCTGACCCGGCAGCGTGATCTCCGCTGCCACGCCCGGAACGGCCGATGCCGCGGCATCCTGCGGCACGTTCACCTGGACCCGCAGCCGGTTGGTCGCCGCGATGCGGAACAGTTCCCGACCGCGACCGCCGCCCGATCCCGCATCCACGAGCTCGCCGACTTCGGCATTGCGTGCGGTGATGACGCCCGCGAAGGGCGCGCGCACCTGCCGGAAGGCCTGCACCCGTTCCAGTCGCGCCACTTCCTGACGGCTGGATTCCATTTCGGAGCGACGGGCGCGCAACGTGTTCTGCGCCACCTCCGCGTCCTGCGCGGACACGCTGCCGGTCTTCACCAGTTCCTGCCAGCGCTCCGAGGTCTTGCGCGCCTGCTCGGCATTCAGGCGTGCGGTCTCGAGATCGGCGCGGGCGCGCTGGAGCTGCGATTCGACTTCCGGAACTTCAATCTCTGCGAGTACTTCGCCGGCCTTCACGCTCGTGCCGATCTCGCCGTTCCATCGCTTCACGAAACCGCTTGCGCGGGCGTACACCGCCGTCTCGCTGATGCCCTGCAGATTGCCGGGCAGGACCATGTCGGTGCTGGCGTCCCCGGACTTCGGCTGGGTCACGGCGACTGTCGGGATCGCGAGTGCGCGTGTTTCCTGGCTCAGCGCTTCGAGCGCCTTGTGACGCGGCACGACGCCGAAGAAGTACGCCGCGGCGAAGGCCGCGATCACGAACAGTAGCGCCACCCAGCCTCCGGATCGTCGACGTGCGGGGGCACGCGGAGGCAGAGGGGCGGCAGCAGGGTCGTTGTTCATGGAGGGCTTTCCCTGACTCATGCGGGGGAGACGTTGTACGAGGCGCCGCGGCGGGCGCGCCAGCCATGGACCGCGGCGAACACGACCGGCACGAAGAACAGCGTGGCCACGGTGGCGAAGGTGAGGCCGCCGATCACGGCGCGGCCCAGCGGCGCGTTCTGTTCGCCGCCTTCGCCCAGTCCGAGGGCCATGGGGATCATGCCGATAATCATGGCCAGCGCCGTCATCACGACCGGCCGGAAGCGGTTCACGCCGGCTTCGAGGGCCGCAGCCCAGGCGTCGTCGCCGGCTTCCAGGCGTTCCCGCGCAAAGCTCACGACGAGAATGCTGTTGGCCGTGGCGATGCCGATCGCCATGATGGCGCCGGTGAGTGCCGGCACGCTGACGGTGGTATGCGTGAGGAACAGCAGCCAGACGATCCCTGCGAGCGCCGCAGGCAGCGCGGTGATGATGATGAGCGGGTCCAGCCACGACTGGAAGTTGACGACCATCAGCAGATACACGAGCACGATCGCGAACAGCAGGCCGTAGAGCAGACCGCTGAAGGAGCTCTGCATCGTCTCCATCTGACCGCGCACGATCAGCCGCGAGCCCTTGGGCAGATCCTTCTCCGCGGCGGAGGTGATCTTCGTCACCTCGTCGGCGACGCCGCCGAGGTCGCGTCCATGCACCCCGCCGTAGAGGTCCAGCACCGGCTGCACGTTCCAGTGGCTGATGACTGCCCGCTCCGTATCCCGGGAGAAGGAGGCGAGCGAACCCAGCACATCACTCGATCCCTGGTCCGACCGTCGGATCGGGATGTTCGCGAGGGCGTCCATGGAGTCCATGCGGTACTGCGGTGCCTGCGTGATCACGTTGTAGGTGACGCGGTTCTTCGGGTTCAGGAAGAACGTCGGGTTGGTCTGGAAGCTGCCGCTCAGGGTGATGAGCAGATTGCCGGCGATCTCGCGCTGGGTGAGGCCCGCCTGCTGGGCGCGGGTGCGGTCGACGGTGACATCGATCTTCGGCTGGTCGAAGGGCTGGTGCACGCGCAGATCCACCAGGCCCGTCACGTTCTTGAGCTTCTCGAACAGCGCCTGCGCGAACACGCGGTTCTCGGCGATCTTGTTGCCCACCACCTGGATATCCACCGGTGCGGGCAGGCCGAAGTTGAGGATCTGGCTCACGATGTCCGCCGGCAGGAAGTAGAACATCACGCCGGGAAACTCCTCGGGCAGGGCCGCGCGCAGCTCGCGCACCACCTCCGCCGTGGGCCGGTGACCCTTGGCGAGCGAGATGATGATGTCCGCGTCCGCCGGGCCCACCGTGCCGGAGTTGTTGTACGTGAGGTTGGTGCCGCTGGTGGGCAGACCGATGTTGTCGAGCATCGTGTCGATCTCGCCGGGCGGGAGCTTGCGGCGGATGAAGCTCTCCACCTCGTCGCACAGCCGCGCCGTCTCTTCGATCCGAGTGCCGGTCTTGGCCCGCAGGTGCAGCTTGATCTGTCCGGCATCCACGGTCGGGAAGAAGTCGCGTCCGAGGGACGGCGCCAGACCGGCGCTGCCGATGCACACGATCAGGACGAGCACGATGAAACGCTTCGGCACGGCCAGCGCGGCTTCGAGCTGCGCGCGGTAGCCGTCCCGCAACGAAGAGAACCCCCGCTCGAACACCGCGTGGATGCGGTTCCATCCGGAGGGGCTCGCGGCATGACCGTGGACGTCGGTGTGCCCGCGCAGCAGGTACTTGGCGAGCGTGGGCACGAGCGTGCGGGAGAACAGATACGAAGCCAGCATCGCGAAGACCACCGCCAGCGCCAGCGGCACGAACAGGTACCGCGCCACGCCCGTGAGCAGGAACATCGGGACGAACACGATGCAGATGCACAGGGTGGAGACGAGCGTCGGCACGGCAATCTGGCGGGCGCCGTCCAGGATGGCGGTCTCCAGGTCCTTGCCCTGTTCGAGATGCTGCGTGATGTTCTCGATGGCGACCGTGGCGTCGTCCACGAGAATGCCCACGGCGAGCGCGAGACCGCCGAGCGTCATGATGTTGATGGTCTCGCCCAGCGCCGACAGCAGGCCCAGCGAACTCAGGATGGCGAGCGGGATCGAGATCGTGATGATCAGCGTGCTGCGCCAGCTGCCCAGGAACAGCAGGATCATGAGCGCCGTGAGACACGCGGCGATGATCGCTTCGTGGATCACGCCGTCCACGGCGGCTTGGACGAACACCGACTGGTCGAGGGCCGTCTGGATGTCCAGCTCGGGCGGCAGGCCCGCGCGGATTCTCGGCAGTTCGTCCTTCACGCGCTGCACGATGTCGAGCGTGGAGGCATTGCCGTACTTGAGGATGGTGAGCAGCACCGCGCGCTGCCCGTCCCGCCGGACGATGTTGATCTGCGGGGTGAAGCCGTCCCGGACGTGCGCGACGTCCCGCACATAGACCGTGCCGGCGGCGCTGGTGCGGATCGGGAGGTCGTTCAGCTCCTTCACGCTCCGCGGGCTGCCGTTCATGGCCACGTCGTGCTCCAGGGCGCCGAGCTTGATGGTGCCGGTGGGCAGGATCAGGTTCTGCTGGTTCAGCGCGTCGACCACGTCGCGGGGCGTCATGCCCTTGGACTGCAGGCGTCCGGGATCGAGGTCCACCATGATCTGCCTCGTCTTCCCGCCGTAGGGGAAGGGCAGCACCGCCCCCTGCACCGTGGCGAGCTGCGTGCGCATGAAGCTGTTGGCGAGGTCGTTCATCTCGTGCTCTGCCAGGGTCGTGCTGGAGAGCGCGAGCTGCAGGATCGGCACCGTCGAGGCGCTGTACTGGAGGATGAGCGGCGCCGTGGCGCCCGGCGGGAAGTTGTTGATGACGGTCTGCGAGATCGCGACGATCTGCGCCAGCCCGGCCTCGATGTTGGTGCCCTGGTGGAAGAACACCTTCACGGCGCCCACGCCGTTGTACGTCTGCGATTCGATGTGCTCGATGTCGTTGACCGTGGCGGTGAGGCCACGCTCGAACTGCGACACCATCCGCGCCTCCATCTCCTCCGTCGCCAGACCCGTGTAGCGCCAGATGACGCTCACCACCGGAATGTTGATGTTCGGGAAGATGTCGACCGGCGTGCGCAGGATCATCAGCGGCCCGATGATCAGCACCAGCAGGGCCAGGACGATGAACGTGTAGGGCCGGCGAAGCGCGAGCTGGACGATCCACATGACTAACGGACCCTGTCCAGGCGCGCAGCGGCGACCGGCACGATCGGAGACGGCAAGTTCGATTCCCCTTGGAGGCGGCCTTCACGCCCCCGGGTACCTGCCCGGAGGTCTGCGGGGCGCAGGCGGATCATAGCAAGGGGCGGGCGGGGCAGCCCTGGCCATCTCAGTCGAGGTGTTCCTCGGCCTCCTCCTGGGGATCGTTCCAGAGCAGGTGGGCCTCGATCAGCAGCTTGTAGCGGGCCTCCTCCGCGTCGATCTGGGCCAGTGCTGCGGCGAGCCCGGATTCGAGGGCGAGGCGGCGCGCCACGAGCACTTCGTTGAGCGACGCCTCCCGCAGCTGCCAGGATCGGAGCATGGAGTCGGCGTTGCGCCGCATGCCCTCGGCCGCGTCCCGCGCCTTGCGCCAGGCGGCGAAGGCGCCGCGGGCCTGCCCGTCCATGAGGGCGACGTCGGCCGTCACCCGCTGCACCACGGCGGCCTCCTGGCTCGCGGCCGAGTCGGCCATCGCCCGGACGGAGTCGGTGAATGCCCGGCGCGCCTGACCCGGGAGGGGCACGCTCAGATAGACGCCGGCGATCTTGTCCTGCGTGCTCCGGTCCGTGGCGATCCTCGCGCCGATCGACGGATCGGGCAGATGGTCAGCCTCGGCCCGGCGGGTGAACAGGGCCGCCCGCTTGCTGGCGGCGCGCACGACCCGGATCTCGTCGTTGTGGAGCCGCACCCGGTCGATGAACCAGTCCAGCGTGTTCTCGAGGGGGCGGGGACTGCCGAGCCGGGCGGTGCGCGGGACGGCGAGCCCGGGGAAGGTCCGGTCCAGGGCGCCACGCGCACCGCTTTCGCGGCCGCGGAAGTTCTCGACGAGGGATTCGGCCTGGGACGCTGCAGCTTCCGCGAGATTCACCTCGACCCGGGGCGCGTCACCGGCAGCGGCGCGGCGCGTGACCACGCCCACCTGCTCCCGCAGCGCCTGGGCCTGCTGGGTCCAGAGTTCGAGCTGCACGTTCTCGCGCGCCCACCCGAACCAGAGCTTGAGCAGGTGCCGCGCCCCGTCGCACCAGGCCGAGTACGAGAGGCGGCGCGCCAGCTCCACGTTCTGCGCGCCGATCTCGCCGTCGACCCGCGCCTTGCCGGGCAGGCGGATGCCCCGCTCCACGCCGATGTCGTACTCCGGAAAGCGGCCGTTGGTCACGCTGTGGTTCTGGTAGCCGCCGCGAATGATGAACTCGTAGGGACCGGCATCCAGGCGACGGCGCCCCGCGATCTCCGCGCGAACGGCATCGCGCGCGGCTCGCACGGGCGGGTAGATGCCCAGTACGCGCTCCACCGAGGCGGCATCGGGAAGATCCAGATGGTCCTGCGTCGTCTGGGCAATGGCGGGAAACGCTGCCAGCATCGCGACGGCAGCGATGCGCAGGCGGGCCCGGACGGTTCGGGTTCGGCGGGTCATCGTTGCAGCCCTCCATCGTTCAGCCGGTCCGCGGCCTTCGGTGCGCCGAAGCGCTCGAACAGCAGGGGCAGGATCAGCAGCGTGAGCGCGGTCGAGGTCACCAGTCCGCCGATCACCACGATCGCCAGCGGGCGCTGAATCTCCGAGCCGGGCCCGGTCGCGAAGAGCAGCGGGACGAGGCCGAAGGCCGCGATGGCGGCCGTCATGAGTACGGGCCGCAGTCGCCGGTGCGCTCCGTCCCGGACGACCTGCGCCAGCGGCAGCCCTTCGGCGCACAGCTGGTTGTACGTGCTCATGAGCACCACGCCGTTCAGCACGGCGATGCCGAGGAGCGCGATGAAGCCCACGGACGCCGGTACCGAGAGGTACTGCCCGGAAGCCCAGAGCGCGACGATCCCGCCCACCAGCGCGAACGGGATGTTCGCGAACACGATGGTGGCCTGCGGCAGCGAGCCGAAGGTGGCGAACAGCAGCAGGAAGATGAGCGCGAGGGCCACCGGCACCACGACCGCGAGCCGCGCCGCGGCGCGCTGCTGGTTCTCGAACTGGCCCCCCCAGGTGACGTGGTAGCCCTCGGGCATCTTGACCTTCTCGGCGACGGCACGCTTCGCGTCGTCCACGAACCCGACCAGATCGCGCCCCAGCACGCTCGACTGCACCACGGCATACCGGAAGGCGTTCTCGCGGTCGATCTTCACAGGCCCTTCGACCCGCGAAATCCTGGCGAGCGCGGACAGCGGCACCGTGTTGCCGTCGGGCATCACGATGTTCTGGTTCTGATACAGCGCGCCGGAGGAGCGGAGGTCCGTCTGGCCGCGGAGCAGCAGCGGCGTGCGCCGTGTCCCCTCGATCACCGTGCCCACCCGCGAGCCTTCCAGCTGCGCGCGCAGATTCTCCTCGATCTCGTCCACCGTCAGTTTCTGGTGGCCGGTCGCGAACCGGTTGATGTCGACGCGCAGATACTGGATGCCCTCGTTGATCACCATGAACACATCGCGATTGCCCGGCACGGACTCGAGCGTGGTCTGGATCTCGCGGCCCAGGCGGTTCAGCGTCGGCAGGTCGGGGCCGAACACTTTCACGGCGAGATCGCCGCGCACGCCCGTCAGCATTTCGGAGACGCGCATCTCGATGGGCTGCGTGAACGTGAAGTGCACACCGGGGAAGCCTTCCATCACCTTGCGCAGCGATTCGACGATGGCCTCCTTGTCGGGACTGCGCCAGGTTTCCGGCGGCTTGAGGATCATGAACACGTCCGTCTGGTTGAGGCCCATGGGGTCGAGGCCGATTTCGTCCGCACCGGTTCGCGCGACGATGCCGGCGACTTCGGGGACCTGCTGCAGGATGGCCTTCTGCACCCGCAGATCGATGGCGTTGCTGGCATCGAGCGAAATGGAGGGCAGCTTCTCCAGTTGCATGATCAGATCGCCTTCGTCCATGGACGGCATGAACGTCTTGCCGGTGGCCATGTACGCACCCACCGCCGCGACGAGCATGGCAGCGGCCACGGCCGCCACGGCGCGCGGATGCCCGAGCGCCCAGTCCAGGATCGGGGTGTACAGGCGCTGCGCCGTGCGTACGAGCCAGGGTTCACGATGGGCTCCGCGTGTGAGCAGCACGGAACCGACCACGGGGATGATCGTGAGGGCTGCCACCAGAGAGCCCGACAGTGCGTAGACGATCGACAGCGCCACTGGCCGGAACAGCTTGCCCTCCAGCCCTTCGAGCGAGAGCAGGGGCAGGAACACGATGACGATGATGGCGATGCCCGAGGCCACCGGTGTCGCCACCTCTCGCACGGCGTCGAACACCACCTGCAGGCGCGATTTCGTCGGCGGCGCGTGGGCCAGATGGCTCACGATGTTCTCCACTACCACCACGGAGGCGTCGACCAGCATGCCGATGGCGATCGCCAGCCCGCCGAGACTCATCAGGTTGGCGGTCATGTCGGTCTGCGACATGAGCAGGAACGTCACGAGCGCGGCGAGCGGCAGCGTGATGGCCACCACTACCGCGGCGCGCACATTCCCGAGGAAGAGGTAGAGCAGGACCAGCACGAGGACCGTGGCTTCCAGCAGGGCACGGGCGACGGTGTTCACCGCGCGGCCGACGAGATGGCCGCGGTCGTACAGCACCTCGATCTTCACGCCCGCCGGCAGTTGCGCCGCCAGTTCTTCCAGGCGGGCACGGACCCCTTCCACGACCTGACGGGCGTTCGCGCCCCGCAGACCCAGCACGAGCCCCTGCACGGTCTCGCCCTCGCCGTTCCGCGTGACCGCACCGTAGCGGGTGACGCTGCCGATGCGCACCTCCGCGACTTCGCCCACCCGGACAGGGATCATGTTGCGCTCGCCGATCACGATGGCGCGGACATCCTCCAGCGTGCGGATGCTGCCCTCGGCGCGGACCAGCAACGCCTCCTCGTCTTCCGTGAGTCGCCCGGCGCCGTCGTTGCGGTTGTTCGCTTCGAGCGCCGCCTTCAGTTCCGCCATGGGGATGCGGCGGGCTGCAAGTGCCGCCGTGTCCGGCACCACCTCGAACGCACGGACATAGCCGCCGAGCGAGTTCACGTCCGCCACGCCGGGTACCGTGCGGAGCCGGGGCCGGATCACCCAGTCGAGCAGCGTGCGCCGCTCGGCCAGGGACAGGCCGCCGCCCTCGATCGTGAACATGAACATCTCGCCGAGCGGAGTCGTGATGGGGGCGAGTCCCCCGGTCACGCCGGGCGGCAGATCGGCCAGCAGCGCGGAGAGCCGTTCGTTCACCTGCTGGCGCGCCCAGTAGATGTCGGTGCCTTCGTTGAAGTCGATGATGATCTCGGCGATCGCGTACTTCGAGAAGGATCGCAGCACGCGCTGTCGGGGGATGCCGAGCATCTCGATCTCGATCGGCGCGATGATGCGGGTCTCGACCTCTTCCGGTGTCATTCCCGGTGCCTTGAGAATGATGGTGACCTGCGTGGTGGAGACGTCAGGGAAGGCGTCGATCGGGAGGTTCACGGCGGCCTGCCAGCCCAGTAGCACCAGCAGGCACGCACCGACCGCCACGAGCAGACGTTGTTCGAGCGAAAAGGCAATGAGGCGGGTCAGCATGGTCGGCCGTCCGCCTTACTTGCTGCGGTCGAGCAGGCGGCTCTTGAGCGCCGCGACGCCTTCGACCGCGATCGCCGCGTCGCTGCCCAGGTCGCCGGAGACGACGGCGGACCTGGCGCTCTCGTCGACCAGCGTCACGGGAACGGCCCGGAATCCGGTGCCGGACTTCGCAAGCACGTACACCTTGTCCTTCACCCGGGCGAGGGCGCCATTGGGCACGCGCCACTGCGTGCCCTGGGTGGCTGTGGTGCCCACCGACGCTTCCACGTACTGGCCCGGTCGCAGCCGGGCGGCATTCTTCGAGATGAGCGCGCGGAGCATGATGGTCTGGCTCTCCGGCGTGACGGCCTTGCCCACGGAGATGATCCGCCCTTCGGCTTCCACCGAGGGGACCCGCACCGGCGCGCCATCACGAACGCCGGCAGACCGGGCGAGCGGCACCTGGATCTCCAGCCAGAGCGGATCGAGCTGCGCCAGCTTGTAGAGCGGCGTGTAGGCCTCGAGGCGCTGACCCGCCTGCGCCACCTGTTCGATGACCACGGCGTCCACCGGCGCGAGGATCGTGACGGCGCTGGTGATCGTGGTGCCACCCTGCAGACCTGCGACCGCCTTGTCGGACATGCCCGAGAGCTTCAGCGCGTGGCGACGTTCGGCCAGCAGCGCGGACGCTTCCACATGGGAGGCCTTGGTCGAGAGCAGCCGGCTCTCGGCGATCAGGCCCTCGGCAGAGAGCTTCTGGTCCCGGTCGAGGTTGGCCTTGGCGAGCTGCATCTGGGTGAGCGCCTGCAGGTACCCGCGCTGGGCCTCCGCCAGGGCCGAGCTCTGCATCCTCGCCAGCACCTGGCCGCGCTTCACCGTTTCGTTCACGGCGACGAGCACGGACTCGACGAGGCCGGGCAGGGGGGTGCTTACGACGTGCAGCTGGTTGTTCGGAACCATGACTTCGGCGGCGAGCCCCAGCACTTCGCGCTGGGGCTGCGGTTCGGGCCTCGCCGTGGTGACGCCGAGCGAGCGGATCTGCGCCTCGGTGAGCG
>CAZEDA010000057.1:0-14280 GCA_964510915.1 uncultured Rhodocyclaceae bacterium
CGTCGTCAGCGCTGCCCGACTTGACGGACTTCTGTTCCGAACCGCCCGCCGCCGTACCGGCTTCGCCCCCGAATCCGCCCAGGATCACGTTGAAGAACGACCGGTTCATCGCCTTGCACATGATGTAGGACAGGATCGCGCCCGACGACCCGACGAGGGAGCCGGCGATGATCAGCATGGGGTTGTTCAGGGAGAAGCCGATGCCGGCCGCCGCCCACCCGGAGTAGGAGTTGAGCATCGACACCACGACGGGCATGTCGGCCCCGCCGATGGGGATGATGATCAGCACACCGATCACGAAGGACAGGGCCAGCATCAGGAAGAACGCGGTCCAGCTCTCGGTGACCGTGAACCCCAGCCCGAGCACGACGATCGCGATGCCGAACGCGAGGTTCAGCATGTGCTGACCCTTGAACACCACCGGGGCACCCTGGAACAGGCGGAACTTGTACTTGCCCGACAGCTTGCCGAAGGCGATCACCGAGCCGCTGAAGGTGATGGCACCGATGGCCGCGCCGAGGAACAGTTCCAGGCGGTTGCCGGCGGGAATCGGCACGCCCTTGGCCACGATACCGAAGGCGTACGGCTCCGCCACGGCAGCGACGGCGATGAACACTGCCGCCAGGCCGATCATGCTGTGCATGAAGGCGACCAGTTCCGGCATCTTGGTCATCTCGACACGCTTGGCCATCACGGCGCCGAGACCGCCACCGACCACCAGACCGGCGAGCACGTAGCCGAGACCGGCGGCAGGCTGCTCCGCGAGCTTCATGATGAGGCCCGCCGTGGTGAGCGCGGCGATCGCCATGCCGGCCATGCCGAACAGGTTGCCGCGGATCGACGTCGTCGGGTGCGACAGCCCCTTCAGCGCCTGGATGAAGCAGATCGACGCCACGAGGTAGAGCAGCGTCACGAGGTTCATGCTCATCGGGCGGGTCCCCCGGTCGGTGCGAAGAGAACTTGGCGGGGAGAGGTCACTTGGCACCTCCCGCGGCAGGCCGTTCCTTCTTCTTGAACATCTCGAGCATGCGGCGCGTCACGAGGAAGCCGCCGAACACGTTGACGGCTGCAAGCGCCACGGCGAGCACACCCATGGTCTTGCCCAGGCCCGTTTCGGTGAGGGCGGCGGCGAGCATCGCGCCCACGATGACGATGGCCGAGATGGCGTTGGTCACGGCCATGAGAGGCGTGTGCAGGGCGGGGGTCACGTTCCACACCACGTGATAGCCGACATAGATGGCCAGCACGAAGATGATGAGGTTCATGATGGTCGGATTGACGATTTCCACGGCAGGGCTCCGGGTAGGCGGTTCTTACTTGCGGGCGAGTTCGCCGCCGATGCACGCGAGCGTGCCGGCGATGATCTCGTCTTCGCGATCGAGCTTGAAGGCACCGGTCTTCGCATCGAGCATGAGCCCGAGGAAGTTGTAGAGGTTCCGGGCGTACAGCGCGCTCGAATCCGCGGGCACCGTGGCGGGCAGGTTGGCGATGCCGACGAGATGCACGCCGTGCTTCACCACCGTCTTGTCCAGTTCGGACAGCGGGCAGTTGCCGCCCTGCTCCACGGCCATGTCGACGATGACCGAGCCCGGCTTCATGGAGCGGACCATGTCCTCGGTCACGAGCACGGGCGCGGCGCGGCCGGGAATCAGCGCGGTCGTCACGACGATATCGGCCTGCTTGATGCGCTCGGCGATGAGGGCGGCCTGACGCTTGCGGTAGTCCTCGCCCATGTCGCGGGCGTAGCCGCCCTGCCCCTTCGCCAGTTCCTTCTCGGCGTCGGTCAGGGGCACCTCGATGAACTTGGCACCGAGGGACTCCACCTGTTCCTTGGTCTCGGGCCGCACGTCCGTGGCTTCCACCACGGCGCCGAGGCGCTTCGCCGTGGCGATCGCCTGAAGACCAGCCACACCGACCCCCATGATGACGACGCGCGCCGCCTTCACGGTACCGGCCGCAGTCATCAGCATCGGCATGAGACGGCCGTAGGTGTTCGCGGCGATCATCACGGCCTTGTAGCCGCCGATGTTGGCCTGCGAGGACAGCACGTCCATGCTCTGGGCGCGCGAGATGCGGGGCAGCCACTCCATCGCGAAGGCCGTGACGCCCTGGCGCGCGATCGGCTCCAGGTTCTCGGTCTTGTGCGGGGCCAGCAGGCCGATCAGCATCTGCTCGCGGCGGAGCATCGGCAGTTCGGACGGCTCGGGACCACGCACCTTGAGGATGATGTCCGAGGTGGCGTAGATCTCCGCCGCCGACTCGACGATGGTCGCGCCGGCCGCCGCGTAGTCCGCGTCGGGGTAGGAAGAATGGGCGCCCGCGCCGGCCTGCACCACGAGCTTGTGAAAGCCGCCCTGGGCGAGTTTCTTTACGGTTTCAGGGGTGGCGGCAACCCGAGTCTCACCTGCTCGAATCTCCGCCGGAATTCCGATCTGCATGCCTCGAAGGCCTCCGTGGTCGGATCCGCTGGGACGGCCGGAAAGGCCGCAGCGATGGGGCGAAAACCCGAGCCGGGTTTCGCACAAGCCGGCCATTATAGGGGGCCGATGCGCCGAAAACCAGTTGGGGACCGCGCCGCAGCATGCCGCCGGCCTATAATCCGGCGCTTCCATGGCGACCATCCACCGACTCCCCGACATCCTCGTCGACCAGATCGCCGCCGGCGAGGTGGTCGAGCGGCCGGCCGCCGCCCTGAAGGAACTCCTCGAAAACAGCATCGACGCGGGCGCCCGCGAGATCACGGTCAAGCTCGAGGAGGGCGGCATCCGCCAGATCCGCGTGCAGGACGACGGCGCGGGCATGGCACCCGACGACCTTCCTCTGGCCGTGGCGCGCCACGCCACCAGCAAGATCGCGTCCCTCGAGGACCTGGAACGCGTCGCAACCCTGGGGTTCCGGGGGGAGGCGCTAGCGTCCATCGCCTCGGTCTCGCACTTCACGGTCACCACCCGCCGTGCCGAGGATCGCCATGCCTGGCAGCTCGAAGTCCACGGCGGCGCAGTCGGTGAAGTCGCCCCCGCGGCAGCCGAACCCGGCACCGTGATCGATGTTCTGGACCTCTACTACAACACGCCCGCCCGCCGGAAATTCCTCCGCACGCCGGCCACCGAGTACGCGCACTGCGAGGACGTCTTCAAGCGTGCCGCCCTCGCCAGCCCCGGCGTGGGCTTCCGGCTGACCCACAACGGCAAGACGCAATGGCGCCTGCCCCCGCAGGATGCGACGGCACGGGTCGCGGGCGTGCTGGGCGCCGAGTTCCTGGAGGGATCGGCCGGGATCGACGAAACGGCAGCGCCCCTGCGACTGTCCGGCTTCGCCGGGTTGCCCACCGCGGCCCGCACCTCCCGGGATGCCCAGTACGTATTCGTCAACGGACGCTTCGTCCGCGACCGGCTGCTGGCGCACGCCATCCGCGAGGCGTATCGCGACGTGCTGCATCACGAGCGTCATCCCGCCTTCGTGCTGTTCCTCGAGATTCCGCCCGACGCCGTCGACGTGAACGTGCATCCCACCAAGACCGAGGTGCGGTTCCGCGACAGCCGGGCCATCCATCCGTTTGTTCGACGCGTGCTCGAACGCGCGTTGGCCGGCCCGCCAGGCGAGGCGCCCGAGCCTGTGCTTCCTGCAGCGGTTACCGCGGGGACGCCGGGTCCGGGGTCGTCGTGGAATCCTCCCCCGCGTCAGGCCGCGATGGGCTTCTCGGGGGAACCGCTGGCCTTCTATGACCAGCTGTTCGGACGCCGCAGCGATGCGGAGTCTGCTACCGCCGCGTCAGTGCCCATCGCCGCGGCGCCCCTGCCCGAAACGCCCGACGACGAGTCGTCACCGCCGCTCGGATTCGCGCTCGCACAACTGGGCGGCGTGTATGTGCTCGCCCGCAATCACGCCGGGCTGGTGATCGTCGACATGCACGCCGCGCACGAACGCATCGTGTACGAACGACTCAAGCGCGCCCTCGACAGCGCGGAGATTCCGACCCAGGGCTTGCTCATTCCCGCCACGCTCATGGCCACCGCGCTCGAAGTCGCGACCGTCGCGGAGCACGGCGATTTGCTGGCACAGCTGGGCTTCGAGATGGGCGTCCAGTCGCCGACGAGCATCGTGGTCCGCTCGATCCCCTGGCTGCTCCGGGATACCGATCCCGCCACGCTCGCCCGTGACGTGCTTCGCGAGATCCACGAAGTCGGGGCGAGCCACGTGCTCACCGGCAAGCGCGACGAGATGCTCGCCACGCTTGCCTGCCACGGTGCGGTCCGCGCGAATCGCGTCCTCGGCATTCCGGAGATGAACGCGCTGCTGCGCGACATGGAGGAAACCGAGCGCGGCGGCCAGTGCAATCACGGCCGGCCCACGTGGTTCCAGTTCTCGATGGCGGATCTCGACCGCCTGTTCCTGCGCGGACGATGAACCTGCCGGTCGTGGCGCTGCTGGGCCCCACCGCCAGCGGCAAGACGCGCGTGGCAATGAGCCTCGCGCGGCGCTGGCCGGTGGAGATCGTCAGTCTCGACTCGGCGCTCGTCTATCGGGACATGGACATCGGCACCGCCAAGCCCGATGCCGCCATGCGCCTGCGCGTACCGCATCACCTCATCGACATTCTCGACCCGACGCAGTCCTACTCGGCCGCGCGCTTTGCCGAGGACGCCTGGGACCGTGTCGAGGAGATCGTCGCCGCCGGCCGTGTTCCCCTGCTTGTCGGCGGCACCATGCTGTACTTCAAGGCCTTCCGCGAAGGGCTCGCGGTCCTGCCGCAGGCAGACCCGGACACGCGCCGGGTGATCGACGCGATGGCCGCCGACGTGGGCTGGCCCGCGATGCACGAAACCCTCGCCACGCTGGATCCGCAGACCGCCCAGCGGCTGGAGCCCACCGACGCCCAGC
The DNA here is from genome assembly GCA_964510915.1 of uncultured Rhodocyclaceae bacterium. Classification (GTDB taxonomy): domain Bacteria; phylum Pseudomonadota; class Gammaproteobacteria; order Burkholderiales. The sequence goes on from CAZEDA010000057.1 coordinate 4,882, forward strand.
GGATTCAGCGGGCGCTGGAGATCTGCTACGTGACGGGACGACCGATGTCCGCCTGGCTCGCCGACGCGAGGGAAACGACGCCGCGACGGGACATTCTCGCCGTGTCGCTGGAGCCGTCCGACCGGCTGGTGCTGCACGCACGGATCGCCGAGCGCTTCGAGGAAATGCTGGAACTCGGGCTCATCGGCGAGGTGCGCCGCCTCCGCGAAACGTATCCGCTGGACCCGGCGCTGCCCTCCATGCGGTGCGTGGGCTACCGGCAGACCTGGCAGTACCTCGATGGCGAATTCGGCCTCGCGCGACTGCGCGAAACGGCGGTCGCCGCGACCCGGCAGCTGGCCAAGCGCCAGCTCACCTGGCTGCGAGCCACGGAGGCCGTGGACCGCTTCGACTGCCTGCGCGACGATCTGGAGGACGCCGTGGCCGGCTGGCTGGAAGAGCGCCTGCCGGCCGCGGCACTGCGGACTTAGCCGCCCTACTTGTCGGCGGAGAGGGATTCCGCGCCGGCCTTCGCCACGACGCCGTCCTGCTGGGACGTGACGCCCGAAACACCGATCGCGCCGACGATCTGCCCGCCGAACGTCAGCGGAATCCCGCCTTCCAGCGGCAGCGCATCGTCGACGCCGAGCAGCGCGGTGCGCCCTCCGGCGATCGCATCCTCGAACACCTTCGTGGGCCGCTTGAAGGCCGTCGACGTGCGCGCCTTCGCGATCGCGACATTCACGCTGCCGTACTGGGTGCCGTCCATCCGCTGCAGGTAGACGATCTGGCCGCCTTCGTCGACAACGACGATGACGACGTTCCACTTGTTCTTCACGGCCTCGGCCTCGGCCGCCGCAGCGATCTTCTTCGCCGCCTCGAGGGTGAGTCCCTTCTTGTCGACCATCTGGGCCTGGGCACTGCCGGCCAGGGCCATCATCCCGAAGGCTGCCGCGAGGGCAGCCATGCGCAGTTGTTTCATCGTTCATCCTCCTGTGTGTTGTACGACTCCCTGCCGACGATAGCGCCGCGCCCGCCACACCGCAATGCGGCTCACCCGCCGCGCGAACTCTCGATGCGTGCGGTGGCGTCACCGGCGGCGAACTCGACGGCGATACGGTCGTCGACTTTCAGCGTGGCGCCATCGCGAACGATGCGTCCTGCCTCGTCGCGGACGATCGCGTAGCCGCGGTCCAGCACGGCCGTCGGGTCGAGATGCCGAAGCCCTGTCTCGCATCGCGCCAGCCGTTCGGCGAGCGACACGACCTGAGCACGCAGGGCGCTCCTCACGCGCTGATCGAGCGTGTCCACACGCTGCGACCGCAGATCCAGACGCGGCGCCGACCCGGCGAGGCGGCGAGCGGCCGTGGTGACCTGCCACTGCGCCCGCTCCATCGTCCGCTGCCCGGCCGCCGCGAGTCGACCCTGAAGCGACGCGAGGCGCTCGCGCTGACTGGCGATCCGCTCGCCGGGGTGGCGCAGGCGCAGGCCCGCGGCGTCGACCCGCTGAGCCCGCCGTTCCAGCGAGCGCATCACCGATCGCGTCAGAGCTTCGCCGAGCGTCATCACACGCCGGCCCAGCGCGACGCGGTCGGGAACCGCCGCCACCACGGCCCCCGTGGGCGTCGGTGCGCGCACGTCGGCGACGAAATCCGCGATGGTGACGTCGGTCTCGTGGCCGACGCCGGAGACGACGGGCACGCTGCACCGGACGATGGCGCGCGCCACGGCCTCGTCGTTGAATGCCCACAGATCCTCGATGCTGCCCCCGCCACGCACGACGAGCAGCACGTCGACTTCCGCGCGCGCCGATGCCCGATCGATGGCAGCAGCGATCTTCGCTGGTGCATCCGCACCCTGAACGGGCGTGGGATAGAGGATCACGCCCACCGAAGGCATCCTGCGATGCAGCATCGTGAGGACATCGCGCAGCGCAGCGGCCTGTGGCGAAGTGACGACACCCACGGTGCGCGGCATCGCCGGAAGCGGTCGCTTCCGCTCGGGCGCGAACAGTCCCTCGGCGTCGAGACGCCGCTTCAGCCGCTCGAACGCCTCGAACAGGGCACCCAGTCCGGCGCGACGCACGGCCTCGACCGTGAGCTGGAAATCGCCGCGTGGTTCGTACAGCGTGGCAGTCGCCCGGACCTCGACCTGCATGCCGTTGGCGAGCGTGCCTTCCACGTACTGCGCCCGGTGCCGGAACAGGACGCACCGCACCTGGGCCTGCGCATCCTTGAGCGTGAAGTAGCAGTGACCGGAGGCCGCGCGCGTGAAGTTGGAGATCTCGCCGGCCACCCATGTCAGCGGCAAGCCGCTTTCGATGAGCGCCCGCGCCCGGGCCGCGAGATCCCCGACCGTGAGGACCACCGCACCGAACCCGGCGGGGGGAAGCGAACTCATCGCGGGCAACCCGAAGCGTCGCCGGACGACCACATGCCAGCCGGATCACGGCGCACTGCAACCCAGAGGGAAGACGCAGGCAAGGTCATGTTTTCAAATGACATTCGAGGTGCTCAAATTTTGCACGCGGCAACAAAACTCGTTTCGGGCGGGTGACTTAGCGCCGCTTTTCAGAAGCTGTGCACAACGTTATCCACAGGCTCTGTGGAAAATGCCGGCGTCTTGGAGGACCCGTCCGGCGGGGAGTGATTCGAGTTGCTTCGCGCCCGGGTGCAGGCTACATTCGCTGAATTTGCAGCAGGAGCAACACACACGTGCTCGCGATCATCGATGCAGCCGGCTGGCCCATCTGGCCCCTCATCGCGGCTTCCATCATTGCCCTCGGCATCATCGGGGAACGTCTCTGGGCTCTCCGGCGCAACGTGATTGCGCCAAAAGGTCTCCTCGAAGCGGTCGCGCAGGAGTATCGCGCGAAAGGCGTCTCACAGGAAATGCTGGACCGGCTCTCGACGCAGTCCCTTCTGGGCCGCGTCTTCGCCGCAGGCCTGCGCAACGAACGCAACTCGCGCGAGATCACGAAGGAATCGATTGAGGAAGCCGGCCGTGCCGCCGCGCACGAACTCGGGCGCTTCCTCACGCCGCTCGGCACGATCGCGTCCATCGCGCCGATCCTCGGGCTCTTCGGCACCGTGATCGGCATGATCGAGATCTTCGGCGCCCAGAACCCCGCAGGAGCGAATCCCGCCCAGCTCGCGCACGGCATCTCGGTGGCCCTCTACAACACGGCCTTCGGACTGATGGTCGCCGTGCCGAGCATGATCTTCTACCGGCAGTTCCGCAGCCACGCAGACGCGATGGTGGTGGAGATGGAGCAGCAGGCCATCAAGCTGGTGGAAGTCATCCACGGCGAACGCCAGGGCTGAGCGGATGAACTTCCGCCGCGGCGTGGTGCGCGAGGAGCCGGAGATGAACCTGGTTCCGCTGATCGACGTGCTGCTCGTCATCCTCATCTTCCTGCTCGTCACGACCACGTACTCCAAGTACGCCGAACTGCAGATCAACCTGCCGACTGCCGATGCGCCGCAGGCGACAGAGCGCCCGCTCCAGGTGGACGTCGCAGTGAGCGCGAACGGCCGCTACGTCGTGAATCGCGCACCGGTGTCCTTCGTGAGTCCCGAGACACTCAGCGTCGAACTCAAGCGAGCCGCCGCCGGCAATCCGGACCCGATGGTGGTGATCAACGCCGATGCCGCGGCCACGCACCAGGCCGTGGTCCACGTGCTGGAAGCCGCGCGTCTCGCCGGTTTCGGCCGGATCACCTTCGCCACGCAGCAACCCCGGAAGTAGGTCCCGCTCCGGGCCGCGCACCTCCGCGAGACGTCCCGTGCTCACCGAACTCAAGCTGGGCGACATCTCCGTGCGCGGTCTGTCCGTAGGCGGCATCTACACGGCGCTGCACGTTCCGCAGTTCGATCTCGGCCTCGACGTGGGCCTCGCCCCACGGACCCTGGCCGGCGTCCGCACCCTGCTGCTCACGCATGGGCACGTGGACCACGTCGGGTCGCTCGGCACCCTGCTGGGCATCCGCGCGCTTCAGGGACAGCGCACGCCGCTTCGCGTGATCATGCCGGCGGAGATCGTCGACGCCGTCCTGCATTCCCTGGAGGCGACGAGCGCCCTGCAGCATTGGCCGCTGACGATCGAGGCCGTGGGTCTGCGCGCCGGGGAGGAGACTCCGCTGGGCGGCGATCTCTTCGTGCGCGCCCATCAGGCTTTCCATCTCGTGCCCTGCCTCGCGTACGAGGTGTTCCGGCGCGTCCGCAAGCTGCACCCGTCCTGGGTGGGTCGCCCGGGAAACGAGATTGCGCGGGCGCGCGAGGCCGGCGAAGACATCTTCGCCGTGACCGAGCGACCGGAACTCGCCTACGCGACGGACACGCTGGTTTCCGTGCTGGACCACGCCCCGGCGCTCTTCGCGGCGAAAACGCTCATCATCGAGGCCACTTTCCTGGACGGGCGCAAGCCGATGGAGGCCGTGCACGCGGGCTGTCACATCCACCTCGACGAACTGATCGAGCGGGCGGACCGGTTCCGCAACGAGCACCTCGTCCTGATGCACTTCTCGCAGATGTACCGTCCCGACGAAGTGAACGGCATTCTGGACGCCCGGCTGCCGCCGGCACTGCGGCAAAGGACGCACGCGCTCGTCCCGGCGGACAACGCGAACTGGCCCGGGTGACCCGATGAAAGCGCCCTCCCCCGGAAAAGCGTCCGCGCCGGACGCCATCACCTCGCACTGGTACCGCGAGAGCTGGGTGACGGGCGCGCTGTCCCCGCTGTCGGCGTTGTTCAGCGCGGTGGTGTCGGCCCGGCGTTTCCTGTTCGAGACGTCTGTGCTGACGACGCACCGCCTCCCGGTGCCCGTCATCGTGATCGGCAACATTTCGGTCGGCGGAACGGGCAAGACGCCGCTCGTCGCCTGGCTCGCCCATCGGCTGAGCGAGCGGGGTCTGACGGTCGGTCTGATCACCCGTGGGTACGGCGGGAGCCGGACGGACGTCTGCGAGGTGCTGCCGGGAGGAAACCCCGCCGAGCTCGGCGACGAAGCCGTCCTCCTCGCCCGCCGCAGCGGCTGCCCCGTGTGGCGCGGGGCGGATCGCGTCGCCGCAGGGCTGGCGCTGCTGGCGGCGCATCCCGGCACCGACTGCATCCTGAGCGACGATGGCCTGCAGCACTACCGCATGGGCCGGGACGTGGAAGTCGCCGTCATCGACGGCGCGCGCGGCTTCGGCAACGGCATGCTGCTGCCCGCGGGACCGCTCCGGGAACCGCTGCAGCGTCTCGATCGGGTCGACGCCATCGTGATCAACGGCGAGTCGGTGCTGAGGCTGCCCGAGGGGTTCGCGATGCACCTCGCGGGCAATCGGCTGGTCAACATGCGGCACAGCCATCGGGTGCGGCCGCTCACCGAAGTGGCCGGGCGCGAATGTCATGCGGTCGCAGGCATCGGCAATCCATCGCGGTTCTTCGCTGCCCTGCGCGCACAGGGCCTGAAGCCGGTGGAGCACCCGTTCGCGGATCACCATCGGTATCGCGCCGAGGATCTCGAATTCGGCGACGACCGCCCGGTCGTGATGACCGAGAAGGATGCCGTGAAGTGTTTCGCGTTCGCGCGGGACCACTGGTGGTACCTGCCCGTCTCCGCCCAGGTGGACCCGGCGCTGGTGGATCGCATCCTGTCGCGGCTGCCGCAACTCGCAGCGCGGACCACTGGGACGCCACGACCGGCGCGAAACGCGCGCCCCGGCAGTCATCCGGGCTAGAATCCGGCCGCTTTCCTCCCGGAGTGATCGTCATGGCACTCGATGCCCGCCTGCTGGAAATTCTCGTGGATCCGCTCACCAAGGCGCCGCTCCTGTACGACCGCGATCGCAACGAACTCGTCTCGGTCGAGAGCGCCCTGGCCTACCCGGTCCGCGACGACATCCCCGTCATGATCGAGGACGAGGCGCGCAAGCTCTCGCCCGAGGAAGTGGAAGCCTGGCGCAAGCGCCGCTGAGTTCCGCACCATGGGTTTCGTCGTCGTCCTCCCTGCCCGCTTCGCGTCCTCGCGCCTGCCGGGCAAGCCGCTCGCAGATATCGCCGGCAAGCCGATGATCGTCCGCGTGGCCGAGCGCGCCTCGCAGAGTGGCGCGGACGAGATACTGGTCGCCACGGACCATGAAGGCGTGCGTGCTGCCGCCTCGGCGGCAGGATTCGAGGCGCTGATGACCCGTGCCGATCACCCGACCGGCACGGACCGCATCGCGGAAGTCGCGGCGGTGCGCGGCTGGGCCGACGATCAGATCGTCGTGAACGTCCAGGGCGATGAGCCGCGCATCTCGCCGCAGCTCATCCGCGATGTGGCGGATCAGCTCGCGGCGCGCCCCGCCGCCGCCATCGCCACCGCCTGCCATCCGATCGCCGAGGACCGCGACTTCTTCGACCCGAACGTGGTGAAGGTCGTGACGGACCGCGACGGCTTCGCGATGTACTTCAGCCGTGCGCCCATTCCCCACGCGCGGGACTGGCTCAAGGCGCACGGGACCATCGCGCCCGGACTGCCTGCGCTGCGGCACATCGGCATCTACGCGTACCGATGTTCCTTCCTGCGCGCGTATTCGTCGCTGCCGCCGGCACCGGTCGAAGGCTTCGAGGCGCTCGAACAGCTGCGGGCGATGTGGCACGGCTACCGGATCGCCGTCGCCGTCACCGAACATGCGCCGGAGGCCGGCGTGGACACCCCGGAGGACCTGGAACGCGTCCGCGCGCTCTTCGCCCCGCAGGGACGCGCATAGGAACGCTCCGCTGCGCCCGAGTGGTCGGGCAGACAGTGCGAACCTTCCCCGGCCCGCTGCACCGCTATAATCCGACGCCTTCGACGTCCGGCCTCCCTCACTGGGTCGCCGTGCGTGCATCCAACCCCTTACGCGGACTCACACATCATGCGACTGATCCTCTTGGGCGCGCCCGGCGCCGGCAAGGGCACCCAGGCCGGTTTCATCGTCGGGAAGTACGGCATTCCCCAGATCTCGACAGGCGACATGCTGCGTGCGGCGGTCAAGGCGGGCACGCCTCTCGGCGTCGAAGCGAAGAAGCACATGGACTCCGGCGGGCTCGTACCTGACGACGTGATCATCGGCCTGGTGAAGGAACGCATCACCCAGCCGGACTGCGCGAAGGGTTTCCTGTTCGACGGTTTCCCGCGCACGATCCCTCAGGCCGACGCGATGAAGGCCGCCGGCGTTCTTCTCGACCACGTCATCGAGATCGACGTGGCCGATGCCGAGATCATCCAGCGCATGTCCGGACGGCGCGTGCACCTCGCGTCCGGCCGCACGTATCACGTGAAATTCAATCCGCCCAAGGTGGCCGGCAAGGACGACGTGACGGGCGAAGAACTCGTCCAGCGTGCGGATGACCAGGAAGACGTCGTGCGCAAGCGTCTGGAGGTGTATCAGAGCCAGACGCGGCCGCTCGTCGACTACTACCTCGCGTGGGCCAACAGCGGCGTGCCGGGCGCTCCCCGTTACACGCGCATCCCCGGCGTAGGGTCCGTCGAGTCGATCCGCGACCAGGTTTTCGCGGCCCTCGGGAAGCTCTGATCCGCCCCCCTCCGGGCTGATCCGACCCATGCGCCGGCGCAACGCGTTCTACGCGCAGGCCGGCGGCGTCACCGCAGTCCTCAATGCCTCCGCAGCTGCGCTGATCGAGGCGTGTCGCGGGACGGACGGTCGGATCGGCAAGGTGTTCGCGGGACGCGCCGGCATTCTCGGCGCGCTCCGCGAAGAGCTGATCGACACCTCGCTCGAATCGGAGTCCACGCTCGCCGCCCTGCGCCACACACCGGGCGGCGCCTTCGGCTCCGCACGCTTTCGCCTCGGCGAGTTCGAGGACGAACGCCGCCGCTACGAACGGATCGCCGCCGTCTTCGCCGCCCACGACATCGGGTACTTCTTCTACAACGGCGGCAACGGATCGGCCGACACCACGCTCAAGCTCTCGCGACTGCCGGAACTGCTCGGCGAACCGCTCGTGTGCGTGCACGTGCCGAAGACCATCGACAACGATCTGCCCGAGACCGACTGCTCGCCGGGATTCGGCTCCGCCGCCAAGTATCTCGCGGTCAGCCTGCGGGAAGCAGGGGCGGATGTCGCCTCCATGGCCTCCACTTCGACCCGCGTGTTCATCCTCGAAGCGATGGGCCGCCACGCCGGCTGGATGGTCGCCGCCATGGGGCTCGCCGTGGACGAGCACGGCGATCCGCCCCATCTTCTGCTGTTTGCCGAGGTGCCCTTCGAGGAAGCCCGTTTTCTGGAACGGGTGCGCGAGTGCGTGGCGCGCCACGGCTACTGCGTCGTGGGTGTATCCGAAGGGCTGCGCCATCCTTCCGGCGAGTTCGTATCCCAGGTCGGCGAGGCATTGCCCGGACGCAACGCCCAGTTGGGCGGTGTCGCGCCCTGGCTCGCGCAACTCGTGCACAGCCGCCTGCACCTGAAGTGCCACTGGGCGACTGCGGATTACCTTCAGCGGTCTGCCCGGCACATAGCGTCTGCGGTTGACCTCCAGCATGCCGAGGCCGTCGCCCGGTCCGCCGTGGCGCTCGCGCTGGAGGGACGGACCGGTGTGATGCCCACGATCGTCCGCACGTCGGACTCGCCCTACGAGTGGGAGACCGGATGCGCCGACCTGCGCTCGATCGCCACCCTCGAGAAGCATCTGCCCCGGGAATTCATCGCGACCGACCGGTTCCATATCACTGGAGCAGCACGAGCGTATCTGCTGCCTCTCATCCAGGGCGAGGCCTATCCGCCCTACCGGGACGGGCTCCCCGTCCATGCGCGCCTGACGGCTGCGCTCGCCCCCAAAACGCTGCCTGCGGCCGACGATCTCGTCGAATCGGTTGCCCTAGGCAAAAAAACATAGTTAGAATCGCGAGTTATTCCACCGGCCAGACTTGACCTGCGCGCCTCCCAAGGAACTCTGCGGGTGCCTGCAGGACACGTCACAAACGGGATGAGGAGCCCGCGGCCGGCTCGTGAATGATCGTACGTTCCGCCCCCGGCGGAACTGCGGCACTTCGGGCGTGGGCACTCGGGCCCGCCCCGGACAAAACGGCGAACAGCCTTTCCGGTCACTTTAATGGGGGACTCATGTCTTCAGGTCTCATACTCGCGCTGATCTGCGGCGCGGCCGCGATCGCATACGGCCTGCTGTCGATTCAGTGGATTCTTTCGCAGCCGGCTGGCAATGCACGCATGCAGGAAATCGCGCAGGCCATCCAGCAGGGTGCGCAGGCCTATCTCGGCAGGCAGTACCGGACGATCGCGTTGATCGGCGTCGTGCTCGCCATCGTGATTGCCGTGGTTCCCCCGCTCGGCATCAAGACCGCCATCGGATTCGTGATCGGGGCGGTGCTCTCCGGTCTGGCCGGCTTCATCGGCATGAACATCAACGTGCGCGCCAACGTGCGCACCGCGG
>CAZEDA010000058.1:0-13892 GCA_964510915.1 uncultured Rhodocyclaceae bacterium
ACCGCGAGGCGCTGGAAGGAGATGACACCGAGCAGGATGATGAGCAGGCTCATCACCGTGGCGAGCACGGGACGCTTGATGGAAAGATCCGACAGGACCATGTTGCTGCCCTCCTGACTCAGCTCTGCTTGGCAGCGGGCGGTTGCCCGCCGGCTGGCGCGGGCGCCGGCAGGACCATCACCGGGGCGCCGTCCTTCAACTTGATCTGACCTTCGGTCACGACGAGATCCCCCGCCGAAAGACCGCTGGTGACTTCGACTTCGCCGGGACGGCGAGTCCCGACGGCGATCTTGGTGAGGATCGCCTTGCCGTCCACCACCTTGTAGACGAAGCTGTCCTTGCCCTGCGGCCAGATCGCCGGCTCGGGCACGACGATGGCGTTCACGCGCTTGTCGAACGTGAGCAGCACGCGCACGAACATCCCGGGCTTCAGCTTGGAGGCCGTGTTGTTGATGCGGCCGCGGATCAATACGGTACGACTGCGCTCGTCGACCATCGGTTCGATGGCGTAGATGCGGCCCGCGAACTCGTCGCCCGGGAAGGCATCGAGGCGGATGTGCATATCCTGGCCGGGGCGCACCTTGGACGTGAAGGCCTCGGGGATGCGGAAGTCGACCTTGATGTTGGAGATGCTCTCGAGCCGCGCGATGTCATCGCCCTTCTTGACGTAGGCACCGGGGCTGATGAGGCGCAGCCCGATGGTGCCGGCGAACGGCGCGACGATCGTGGTCTTGGTGAGGCGTGCCTCGGCTTCGCGCCGCTGCGCGACGGCGCTGTCGAGGTTGTTTCGCGCGAGGTCGACGGCTTCCTGGGCGATGAACTGCTGCGCCAGCAGATCTTTCGCCCGGTCCAGCCGCTGCTGTTCGGTGCGGACCAGCACTTCCATTCGCGAGAGCTGGGCCTTGAGCTCGGCCGGATCCAGAGACACGAGCTTCTGGCCCTTGGTGACCGTCTGCCCTTCCAGGAAGTGAATGGCGTCGACGCGACCGTCGATCTCGGGACGGATCATGACCGATTCGTCGGCGAGCAGCGTGCCCACGGCCGAGACATCCGAACTGACGTCGAGCACCCGGACCGGCATCGCCTTGACCGGCAGCCCCTTCGGCTTGCCGTCCCCGCCGCCCGGCTTGCCGCCCCCCGGACCGCCTGCCGCCTTGGCCGCGTCAGCCGGCTTGCCTTCCGCAGCGTCCTTACCCTTGTCTCCGCAACCGGAGAGCCCGATGCTCGCGAGAGCGACGAAAACGACAACCCACTTTGGAAAGTTCAACTCGATCCTCGGCACGACGGCAAGATGTGTTGCTGGCGACCGGGCTTCGCTCCGTACTCCCCCTGGCCCGGATTCGATCGCTGCGGTTGCCGGGGGTTGAGCCTGCAATGCCCGCCGACGGTTTCCTCGCTCACCGTCGAACCCGCATCCACCCCGACACGGCAACTAGATGACTCATGAGTCATTTATCGGGTCATATCATACTGGCCTTTCCCGGCTGCGACCACGTTCGCCACCGCACGCTGGCGCCCGAATCACCCGACCGGTAGCGCTTACTGCGGTGGAAACTCGCCCCGTTTGGAGGTGGGGCAGGCCCGGAAGGACGAACTGGCCGCCATCGCGGCACGCTCCCGGTCCATCTCCCGGCGGACCGCATCCATGTCCAGCGCGAGAGCCCGGCGCAGCAAGGCCTCCAGCTGCGAACCGGTGAAGCTGGCAGGCCCCGCGTACAGACCCACTCCCGCCCGGAAGAGCAGCAATGCCGGCGCGGCATCGATCCCGAACAGCGCGGCGACTTCGGCCGCCTCCGCGAGATCGATCCGCGCGCAGATAGCGTCCGGGAAGCGTCCTGCCACTTCGGCGAGGGCCTCGGAGAATGCGATCGAGGCGGGATCGGTGGCGGACGCCACGTCGATCAGCACCGTCCCGCTCGACGCGACGAGCGTATCGAGCTCCGCTCTCTGCGTGACGTTGCGCGGCGTCCCCATGGCCGTGCGTTCCGCTCAGCCCTGCTGAGGCTGGCCGGCTTCGCGCTCGGCGATCTCGGCGTGCACCTTGGCCATGTCGATCTCCTTGATCTGGTTCACAAGCTGATCGAACTGCCCCGCCGTGAGCGCGCCGGGGTTGGAGAACAGGATCACCTTCTCGCGGAAGGCCATGAGAGTGGGGATGGCCCGGATCTGGAACTCCTGGGCGATCTCGGGCTGCTCCTCCGTGTTGACCTTGGCAAAGACCACTTCACCATGCGCTTCCGACGCCTTCTCGAACACCGGGGCAAAACCACGGCACGGGCCGCACCACGGAGCCCAGAAGTCGATGATCACGATGTCGTTGCCCGTCACCACCGACTCGAAGTTCTCCTGGGTGAGTTCTACTGTTGCCATCCTGTGCTCCCGAAGCCGGGCGAAAGCCGCCCTGAGGACAGCCATTATCGACCCGCCTGCAAGCCGGACTCAAGAAGACGCGAGTGCCGGGGGCGCTTCGAAGCGGCCGAAGCGCAGCAGCACTGCCGGCAGAATCAGCAGGTTGAGCAGCGTGGAGGTGATGAGGCCGCCCACGATGATCATGGCCATGGGTCCCTCGATCTCGCGGCCGGGCTGGCCGCTTCCCAGGGCAAGCGGCAGCAGACCCAGCGATGTCACGAGTGCCGTCATCAGGATGGAGGGCAGCCGTTCGGCTGCGCCGCGCAGCATCGTGTCCACGTTCCAGGGCAGCCCTTCGACGGCCACGAGGTGCTGGTAGTGGGAAACCAGCATGATCGAATTGCGCAGCGTGATCCCGAAGAGCGTCACGAAACCGACCAGGGAACCAAGCGTCATCCAGCCGCCGTTGAACAGCACCGCCACGACGCCCCCGACCAGCGCGAACGGCAGGTTGAGAAAGGTGATGCCGAGATTGCGCAGGCTGTCGAAGGCCAGATAGAGCAGGACGAAGATGCCGAAGCTCGCGAGGACCGAGTGGAAGATGAGCGTCTCGCGCGCCTCGATCGCGGCCTCCCCCTCCCCTTCGAACACCAGGTAGTTGCCGGGCGAGAGCTTCACCCGCTCCGCTATCGCCTTCTTCATCTCGGCCGTGAAGTCCGCCAGATCGCGGCCTTCCAGGTTGGCCGTGACGCTCTGGATCCGCTTGCCGCCGCTGTGCAGGATCTTGTAGCGGCCCGTAGTCACCACGACGTCTGCGACATCCTCGAGCCGGAGGATCCGCCCGTCGGCCGATCGCAGCGGCAGCGCCGCGACCTGGCTCGGCGCCCGCCGGTCCGTCGGGGAAAGAATCACCACGACATCGATCGCCTGGTTGCCCGAGTACACCTGCCCCACCGGTGTGCCCTCGTAGGCGGTCTGGATGGTCTCGAGCACATCGCGGCTGGAAAAACCGTGCAGGACCAGCTTCTCCTGCTTGAGCCGGATATTGAGTTCTGCGGTCCCCGCGGGCGCCTGCAGCTGCACGTCACGCGCGCCTTCGAGGGACCCGAGCACCTCGGCAATCTCGCGGGCATCCCGATCCAGCGATTCGAGATCGGCGCCGAAGACGTTCACGGCGAGCGCCGCCGGAAACCCCGCAACGGTCTCCTCGATGCGCTCGGTGAGGAACGTGTTGACGGAGAACGTGACGCCCGGGTAGGCCCCTGAATCGCCAGCGAGCAGCCCGCGGATCTCGCGGAGGATGCGCGCCTGCTCGGCGCCGTCGAGCGCCCCCACCTCCACCTCGAATTCGCTGTAGTGCGGCCCGAAGGTGTCCGCGCCGTTCTGCGATCGGCCGACCCACTGCGCCACCGTCTTCACGCCACGCACCTGCAGGATCGCCTTGGTGAGCCGGTTGCCCACGCGCAGCACTTCCCGCTCGGACGTGCCGGGCACGGCCGTCATGTGGATGACGTAGTGGCCTTCCTTCAGCGACGGGATGAACTCGCCGGAGAGGAGCGGAATCGCGGACAGGCCCAGCGCAATCAGCAGCGCGGTGGTACCGAGGACCAGTCCGGGCCTGCGCTCGATGCGCCGGAGGATCGAGACATAACCAGGCTTGATGCGCTTCACGAACGGCGGATCCTCCACCTTGAGAATGCCGCGTGTGAGCAGCATGAAGCAGAGCGCGGGCGTGAGACTCATGGCGACCACCAGCGACGACATGATCGCCAGGATGTACGCGAGACCCAGCGGGGAGAAGAGCTTGCCGCCGACGCCGCCGAACGTGAGCAATGGCACGAACACGAGTGCAACGATGAATGTCGCATACACCACCGACCCGCGCACCTCCACGGACGCACGCAGAGCCACCTCGGCATCGGAAAGCGGGTTGCCCAGCGCTCGGTTCTCGCGGAGCCGCCGGAAGATGTTCTCCGAGTCGATGATCGCGTCGTCCACCACCTCACCGAGCGAGATCGCGAGCCCGCCCAGCACCATGATGTTGATCGGCTGATCGAACAGTGTCAGCAGCAGCACCGCACCGAGCAGCGACACCGGGATCGCCGTGGTGCAGATGAGCGCCGTGCGGGCGTTGAACAGAAACAGGAACAGCACGATCACCACGAGGCACGAGCCGACGATGATGTCGAAGCGCACGTTGGAGACCGCGGTCTCGATGAAGTTGGCGGGCCGGAACAGCTCGCGATGCAGGACCACCTGCTCGCGCTTCAGCAGCGGACCCAGCTCGTCCAGGGCCAGCTCCAGCGCGCGGGACACGGCGAGCGTGTTGCTGCCCAGCTGTCCCTGCACCATCAGGAACACGCCCTCGTTGCCGTTGATGGCGGCCGCACTGATGGGCTCGGCGGCCCCCTCGACCACGGTACCGATGTCCCGAAAGCGGAGGATCTGGCCTTCCGACGTGCGAAGAAGTGAACGGCCCAGCTCGTCGACCGTCCGGGGCTGACCGTCGCTGATCACGGTGATGCGCTGGTTCTGGCCCGGGAGGAATCCGGCGGAGACCACACCGGTGGCCCGGCTCGCGGCGGCCACCACATCCGCGATCGCGAGATCGTACTGACGCAGTTTCGCCGGATCGATCTGCACCTGCCATTCGCGAACCTGCCCGCCGAACACGTTGACCTCGGCGACGCCCTCCACCGAAAGCAGATGCGGACGCAGAACATTGTCGGCGAGTGAGCGCAGATCGGTCTGGGATCGCTGCGCGGAAGTGAGCCCGACACCCAGCACCGTGCTTGCCGATGAAGTGAGCGGCGTGATCGACGGCGCGCTCACGCCCGCCGGCATCTGCGGCGCGAGGCTCGCGATCCGTTCCGCCACCACCTGCCGGTTGCGGTAGATGTCGCTGCCTTCCTCGAACAGCACCGTGACCACGGACAGTCCGGGAATCGACTGCGACCGCAGATCCTCCACGCCGGACACCCCGGCCAGGGCGTTCTCGATCCTCTGCGTGACCTGCATCTCGACGAGTTCCGCCGACAGGCCGGCCGCTTCGGTCTGGATGAAGACCTGGGTGGGCGAGAACTCCGGGAACACGTCCACCCGCGCGCGCTGCAGCGTGAAGATGCCGTAGGCAATGAGCATCAGCGCCAGCGCGACGATGACCCCGGGCGCCCGGATGGAGAATCGGACGATCGAGGAGATCATCGGGCGGCCCGACCTCTGCCGCGAGCGCGCCTAGTCTTCATTCTCGTTGCGTATCTGGTACTCGAGCTCCTCCGAGAGAAGAAGCTGCGCGCCAACCACGACGACTTCCTGACCCGGTTCGAAGCCGGCTGCGTTGAACCATCCGCCGGGCAGCAGACGCGACGTGCTCACGGGCGTGCGCTCGAAGATGTCGCGGTCCTTCTCGTCGCGCACATAGACCCACGATCGTCCCGCGAACCAGACCACCGCGCTCTCGGGCACCAGCACCCCCTCGGACCTGGCACCGTCGGGACTGAGATAGCCGGTCAGGCGTGAACCGACCCGCAGTGACGCGCCGGGTACACGGTAGAAGTGCGTGACGCCGACCACGTTGCCGCCGGAGGCGATGGCCGGAGCCAGGTACGACGCCGGGATCGGTCGCGCTCCGCCGGCTGGCACGACGGACAGACGGCTGCGCGCCAGCTCCATCGCCTGGTCATGGGGAATGGTCACGCTCGCCAGCACTTCCCGGCCTTCGAGCAGTCCGCGAAAGGCCGTGCTGCCGGGATTGAGCGCCATGTCCGCGAGGCCCGATCCCCAGGCGTGGCGAACGCTTTCCACCAGGGCGCGCAACGACGCATCGGCGGCATTCAGGCGCTCGCGCGCCCCTTTCCATTCGGATTCCGCCGCACGCATCACGCGCTCGGACACGTTGCGCTCGTCGTTGAAGAGCGCCTGCGCGCGCCGGTACTCGGATTCGAGGTGCCCGGTGGTCGCGCGAAGCACGCGGATCTCACCCGACTGCGCGAGATACCGGGCGCGCGCCTCGACCAGCGGCTGGATGTCGACGACCGTCCCGAAAACTTCCAGCGCCGCTGCGCCCTCGGCTGGCGCGAGAGGCGCCATGACCAGGCCGGCGGTCTGCCTTTCCTTCTCGGGCAGACGCAGGCGGCCGGGCTCGACCATCTCGTCCGCGGTGGTCTGCGTGCCGATCGTTGCACCGCGGTCCCGGGCGAGTTCCTGATACTCGTCCCGCCCGAGATACAGCGTGGCCGCCGACAGCGCAACGACCAGCACGAGCAGTGCGACGGGAATCGCCTTCCGGGCGCGCTCAGTCATTGTCGACGAGCGCCGGATTGAGACTCGCATCCGCCGGCGCGGACGCCGAGGCGGTGGCGGTGTTCATGAGGTCGGGATTGTCGATGGGTCGCTGCACCGCATCTTCCAGCGCGGACAGTCCCTGCTGCAGTTCGAGCATCGCGACGATCGCCGCGCGCTCGCTGGCGGCGGCATCCAGTTGTGCCTGCGTGAGTTCCACCCTGTCGGCCTGTCCCCGTTCGAACTGGCGGCGGATTCGCGCCCGATGCGCAGAAGCCTCGGCGATCTGCCGCTCCGCCGCCTGGTGCGCAGCGAACGCGTGCCCATAGCGCGAGGCAGCCGCCTGCGCTTCGGCGATCACGCTGGCCTGGACGGCGAGAAAGGCCTTGGCCTCCACCTCCCGACGCAACTCGGCTTCGCGAATGAGCGCGCGCGTGCGCGCCTGCGGCGGCACCATGGCGGAAAACGCCACCGACCAGATGCTCTCGTCGGCATCCCAGAAGTAGCCGGGGAGAATGGTGAGATCGGGATACTGCCGCGCGACCTCCAGCTTGACCGCGGCTTCCGCCGCCGCGTAGTCGGCCAGCTTGCGGCGCAGATCGATGCGGTTCAGCAGAGCCGAGCGCCGGATGTCGGCATCGGCGGGCGGCGGCGCGGGCGTCGCGACTGCCGCGAAGTCGAAGCGGACGCCGCGCAGCTCGGCAAGTGGCACGCCCACGGCTTCGGCGACGCCGGCAAGCGCCTGATCGCGTCTCACTGCTGCACGTCGTATGGCGAGCTCGCCTTCAGCGACCTTCACCCGCAGGGCACCGGTCTCGGACGCGGACGCGAACCCGTGCTTCTCGCGCTGCTGCATCAGTTCGAGGAGCTGGCGCCGCGCCGTCTGTTCCGCCTCGAGCGCCTCCTGCGTGCGACCCGCCACGTGGAGTTCGACGAAGTGACGACGAAGGCGGCTGCGTACGCGCCAGCTCGCCACCGCGATCTCCAGTCGCGCGGCATCCTCCGCCCGCGCGAGCTGCTCCGTTCTCGCCTCGCGCTTGTTGCCGAGATCGATCGGCAGGCCCACCAGCAGACCGATCCCCCAGGGGGTATCGCCGCCGGTCTCCTTCGAGTTGAACTCGGGACGCGGCGTGAGGGAGATCGGCAGGCGCGTCGTCGAGGTCTGCCGCTCCGCGCCGGCGAGTTCCGCCCGGGCTCGGGCCAGTTCGATCTCCGGGTGACGGTAGACCGCGGCAAGCGTGAGCTGCGAAAGATCCCACACCGGCCGGGGCCAGACGTCCGTCGGCTGGCCCTGCGCACGCAGGTACTCGCGCAGACCATCCGCCGAGAGGGAGCGTGACTCGAGCTGCGCCGCCGAGGCGGCCGGGTCGAGGGGCTTCGCGCGGTAGACCTCGCGCGCACACCCGCCGATCGCAATGGCGAAGCCGGCGCTCACGAGGAGCGGCAGCAGGGGGGGACGGACGCGGCGGGAGACCATGGCGGCCGGAGTGTAGCGGCCGGCCGGAGACAGAGGCAAACCCGCGTGCGTCGCGCGCGGAATCCGATGCGCCCCCGCCACAGCCGGCAAGGTTCCGCCTGACCGGCATGCGCTCGCCAAGACAATCCGATGGCTGTGCCGTCGCGGCGAGGCGCTATGATCGGCCCGTTCCGCCACTTCCCCCGATTCCCGCATGAGCGCCTTTGCCCTGAACGTGCTCGGCACGCCCCTGAAGGATTGCAGTCACGACCCCGTGACGGGTTACTTTCGCGACGGCTGCTGTCGCACGACCGCCGATGACATCGGCACGCACGTCATCTGCGCACGGATGACGGCGGAGTTCCTGGAGTTCAGTCGGCGGCAGGGCAATGACCTCGTCACGCCGCACCCCGAATGGCAGTTCCCCGGCCTCAAGCCCGGGGACCGCTGGTGCCTCTGTGCCATGCGATGGCAGGAAGCGCTGGAGGCCGGCATCGCGCCGCCGGTGGATCTGGAGGCCACCCAGATGAAGGCGCTCGAGTTCGTGACGCTGGCGGATCTCAAGTACCACGCGATCGCGGTTTGAGGCAGCAGCGCGGGCCGGTCACGGCTCGGCGGTGATCCCCGTCTCCTTCACGATCCGCACCCACTTCGCCTGATCGGCCTGGATGTAGGCCCGGAAGGCCTCGGGCGACAGACGCTCCAGCGCCGAGCCTTCCGCCCGCAGTCGTTCTTCCATGTCGGGGGAGCCGATGACCTGTGCCAGCTCTGCATGGACCCGCTCCACCAAGGTTCGCGGCGTCCCGGGCGGCGCGAGAAACCCCGCCCACGCCACCAGATCGAGATCGGGATAGCCGGCCTCGATCGCGGTGGGCACGCCAGGCAGAAGCGGCACCGGCGTGCGGCCTGACACGAGCAGCGCATGGAGTTTGCCGGCGGCCACGTGGGCAGCGCAGGTGGCAGGAAAGTCGAACCCGATCGGCACTTCGCCGGACAGCACCGCGAAGAGCGCCGGTGTCGACCCCTTGTACGACACGTGCGTGAGCTGCGTGTTGGTCCTGCGCTGGAGCAGTTCGCTCAGGAAGTGCGTCGTCGAGGTCTGGCCTCCTGTCGCGTACTGGAGCGGCGCGGGGCTTTCCCTTGCGACCCGCACGAGATCCTTCAGCGTCCGCACACCGAGCGATGGATGGACCAGCAGGACGATCGGCGTCTTCATGTAGATCGCCACCGGCACGAAGTCTCTCGACGGATCGAAGGCGCCGCGGACACCGAGCGCCGGGGACACGCTGATGTTGCTCGTGCTGCCGATGATCAGCGTGTGCCCGTCGGGCTGGGCCTTCAGGCCTGCCGCGAGGCCGATGGTTCCGCTGGCGCCCGGCCGGTTGTCGATGACGACCGGCTGGCCGATGCGCGCTGACAGCCGCTCGGCAATCCGGCGCACGATCACGTCCGTCACGCTGCCGGCCGAGTAAGGCACCAGAATCCTGAGCGGCCGCGACGGCCACGGATCTGCCGCGGACAACGGCGACGCTCCCGGCGCCGCAAATCCCGCCAGGGCGGCGAGCGCCTGACGCCGGGTCAGCTTCATCGGGGGGCCGCTCAGTGCAGCTTCACGTGGGGCTCGGTGCGCCGGATGATGAGTCGCGCCAGCGTGTCGAGGAACACCTTGGCGAACCCGTGCAGCGCGTACTCGTGCATCTTGTAGAGCGACTTGTACATGAGGCCGGCGAACAGGCCTTCGACCATCAGGCTCCCCTTCGTGAGGCCCCCCATCAGGCTGCCCACCGTGCTGTAGTCGCCCAGCGAGACCAGCGAGCCGAAGTCACGGTATTGCCAGGTCGGAATCTTGCCGCCGTCGATATGGCGGGGCAGATACTTGAACAGGTGCGAGGCCTGCTGATGCGCCGACTGTGCCCGAGGCGGGACGAACCCGTTCTTCTCGGGCCAGGGACAGGCCGCGCAGTCGCCCAGGGCGAAGATCGACGGGTCCCGGGTGGTCTGCAGCGTCCCGTCGACCACCAGCTGGTTGATGCGATTCGTTTCCAGGCCCGCGATCTCGCGAAGAAACTCCGGCGCCTTGATGCCGGCCGCCCAGACGGTGATCTCCGCCGGCACCTCCCGCCCGCTCTGCGTCCTGACGCCGTGGGCCGTCACTTCGGTCACGCGCTCGTTCACCAGCACTTCCACCTGAAGGTTCTCGAGGAGCTTCTTGGCGGCCTCGGAGAGCCGCTCGGGCAGCGCCGGCAGCACCCGCGGCGCGGCTTCGATGATGCTGATGCGCAGGTCCCGCTCCGGATCGATGTTGTCGAGTCCGAAGGACACCAGCTCGCGCGTGGAGTTGTGCAGCTCGGCCGCGAGTTCCACGCCCGTGGCGCCCGCACCGATGATGGCGACGTGCAGCTGCCAGGGTTCCTTGGGACCGCCTTGCGCGTTGGCGCGCAGACACGCGTTCAGCAGACGGGCGCGGAAACGCTCGGCCTGCTCCGGCATGTCCAGCGCAATGGCATGTTCGCGCGCACCCGGCGTGCCGAAATCGTTCGTCTGGCTGCCGACGGCCATCACGAGGGTGTCGTAGGGCAGAGGGCGCGATGGCAGGACCTCGTTCCCGGTCTCCTCGTCCATGAGCGGTCCCAGCAGGATCGCCTTGTTCTCGCGGTCGAGGCCGATCATGTGCCCCAGCTGGAAACTGAAGTGGTGCCAGCGTGCCTGGGCAAGGTAGTCGAGCGCGTGATCGTTGAGATCCATGCAGCCGGCGGCGACCTGATGCAGCAGCGGCTTCCAGAGGTGGGTACGGGAGCGGTCGACCAGGGTGATGTGAGCCTTGCCGCGTCGACCCAGGGTGTCGCCCAGTCGGGTCGCCAGTTCCAGCCCGCCGGCGCCGCCGCCGACGATCACGATGCGGTGCGCGACGCCGGCACCGGCTCTTGCCTGGGTCATGGACCAAGCTCCCTTTGAAAACCGAAGGATAGTGGAAACCACGGCAGAACCGGAAGCTGCCGCCGAGCATCGGCGACCCTATGCGGCCCGGCATACAGGCCGGGTGGCGCGAAAAGTGCAATATTGACGGGACAAACCGGCCACCGAAGACATGACCCAGCGCATCGGCAAGTACCAGCTCAAGCAGGAACTCGGACGGGGAGCCGCGAGCGTGGTGTACCTCGCGTACGACGACTTCCTCAATGCCGACCTCGCCTTGAAGGTCTATTCCCCGCCGTCCCAGGACGAGCAGAGCGACCAGGACGTCGCCGCTTCCGTGCAGTTCGTGAGCGAGGCGGCGCTGGCCGGCAAGCTGGTCCACCCGCACATCGTGACGATCGTCGATGCCGTGGCCGAGGAGAACCTGCGCTACGTCGCCATGGAGTACGTCGCCGGCGGCAGCCTGCTGCGCCATACCCGCAAGGAAAATCTGCTGCCCGTCGACGAAGTCATCGAGATAGCGTTCAAGTGCTGCGGGGCGCTGGAGTTCGCATCGCGGCTCGGTGTCGTCCATCGCGACATCAAGCCGTCGAACATCCTGCGCGACACCGACCACGAGGTGAAGGTGGCGGATTTCGGTGCCGCGTTCATCCGTGGCGTGCGCACCAGCGAGACCTTCCGCCTGTCCTCGCCGTCCTACGGCGCGCCCGAGCAGATCCAGGGGCATCCGCCGAGCGTGCAGAGCGACATGTTCTCCGTAGGCGTGATGCTGTATGAACTGCTGACCGGTCAGAAACCCTTCCGCGGCGCGTCGGTGGAGGAAACACTCCATCGCATCCTGTCTGCGAAGGAGGCGCCCCCCTCCACGCTGCGCCCTGAAATGCCGGCCCGGCTGGACGCCGTCATCGACCGGTTCCTGCAGAAGTGGCCGGCCGACCGATACGCCAACTGGGCGGAGGCCGCGCTGGATCTCGCCAACGTCGGGCGCATGAGCGTGTACAGCCAGTCGATCCCGGACAGCGAGAAATTCACGTCCCTGCGGGCCTCCCCGCTGCTGGCCGAGTTCGAGGACGCCGAAATCTGGGAAACCCTCGCCCACGGCAAGTGGGCCCGTCTGCCGGCACAGCATGTACTCGTGCACGAGGGCGAACCGGGCGACACGCTGCTGCTGGTCGCCAACGGCGGCGCGAAGGTGATGTCGCAGGGCCGGCTCCTCAACGTGCTGAGCGATGGCGACTGCTTCGGCGAGATGGCCTACGTGCAGGGTCCGGGGTCGATCCGCAGTGCCACCGTGCAGACCACCACCGATTCCCTCGTCGTGGAGTTCAGCCGTGACACGCTGCAGGGTCTGTCGGCCGGCTCGCAGCTGAAGCTCGCGAACGCGCTCCTGAAGATCATGGCGGAACGCCTCGCGCTGTCCAACGCGCGCGTCGCGAGGTCCTGATACGCGGGTTCAGTCCGGCGAGCAGTAGTGCCGGAAGAAGCCTTCCAGCTTGTCCGGACAGATCTGGTGGATCGTGGGCCGGCCCGTGGTGGCGCGCGGTCCCGCGTGGGTCTTGAGGAAGTGGTACATGAGCCGGTCGTCGTTGTAGTCGCGGGTCTCGCGATACAGATGAGCCGCCGCGACGCCGAACTCCCGCCGGAACATCATGCAGTTGTTGTCGAGCATCTCCTCGGGTACCTGCCGGCCCGGATCGTCCCCCACCGACTCGAAGCGATCGACACCGATGTAGTCGCCTCCGGGAGCCCACACATGCCGGAGCGTCGACGCCCAGTTGCCCGCGCCGGCACATTCGAGCAGCGCCTGCGCGTGATCGGGCTCCCAGCGAACATCATCGTCGGCGAAGACCACCCAGGGCGTCGGGGCCGCCATCAGGGCGACGGAACGAAGCGCCGAGCCGGGCGCATCGCCGTTCCGGCCCAGCCCCCACGGAAACACCAGGGACCGTCGCGTCGGCCCGTCGTAGCTCTCCGGGGCGGCAGCGCCTTCGCTGCGGAAGTCGTCGAACAGAAGGATGTGCAGCAGCCGCGGGCCGATCGACTGGGCGTCGATGGAGACGATCAGGTCTTCGAGACTGCCCTTGCCCGTGGTGGGCGTGATGACCGTGATCCAGAAGGCGGAAGGATCGATCCTGAGCGGCGCCGACGGCGCGGGACGGGAACGCCTGCCGAACAGATCGATCATGCCGACGGGGTCGGAGTGGTCAGTGGCGACAGCCCGCGCCGGGAAGGCACGGGCTGTCCGGACGGAAGATCACACCTGCGGGTGCGCACGTTCGAGCTTGGAGTGCAGCTTGTTCAGCGCATTGATGTAGGCCTTGGCCGACGCGACCACGATGTCGGTGTCGGCACCGGCGCCATTCACGATCCGGCCTTCCTTCTTGAGCCGGACGGTGACTTCACCCTGGGCATCGGTCCCGCTGGTGATGCTGTTGACCGAGAACAGCTGCAGTTCGGCGCCGCTGGTGACGATGGTTTCGATGGCGCGGAACGTCGCGTCCACCGGGCCGCTGCCCTCGGCTTCGGCCTTGCGCTCGTCGGGGCCGTCCACCATGACGACCTTCGCGGTCGGCGTCTCGCCGGTTTCGGAGTGGATCGCCATCGACACCAGCTTGAAGTGCTCGCGCTCCTGCGTCACGGCCTCGTCGGAGACGAGCATCTGCAGATCCTCGTCGAAGATCTCCGACTTCTTGTCAGCGAGATCCTTGAAGCGTGCGAAGGCCGCGTTGACGGCTTCCTCGCTCTCGAGCTCGACGCCGATCTCCTTCAGACGCTGCTTGAACGCATTGCGTCCCGAGAGCTTGCCGAGCACGAGCTTGTTGTTGCTCCAGCCCACGTCCTCCGCCCGCATGATCTCGTAGGTCTCGCGGTTCTTGATCACGCCATCCTG
>CAZEDA010000059.1:0-6552 GCA_964510915.1 uncultured Rhodocyclaceae bacterium
ACGCAAGCGACGTTTCATGGTCTGCCGGCCTCCCGGCTCGACGCACCAGGCGGTGGACAGGCCACCGTCACCGACTTCGGGGCCCACGTCGTGTCCTGGAGCCCTGCACAGGGCGATGAACGGCTGTACATGAGCGAGCAGGCCGTGTTCGACGGCACGAAGCCGCTGCGCGGCGGCGTGCCGGTGATCTTTCCGCAGTTCGGCGCGTTCGGATCCGGCGTTCGTCACGGGTTCGCACGACTGCTCGCATGGAAGCGCACGGAGCATCGTGCGGGGCCGGACTTCTCGACCGCCACGTGGACCATGGTTCCGACCGATCCCGCCCACCATGTCCCCGCCGAGGTGGAGATGACGGTGTGCGTGGAGGCCGGCCGCCTGGATCTGGAACTGCACGTGGCACACACGGGCGGGGAAGCCTTCGAATTCACCGCGGCGCTCCACACCTATCTGCGCGTGCCGGACATCACGAGCACGACGCTGGTAGGGCTGCAGAACTATTCGTACGTGGATCAGTGCGACGGCGGCGCGGTTCGGGAGCAGACGGAGCGACATCTGCGCATCGACCGGGAGGTGGATCGCATCTACCGTGACGCACCCGGCCGGCTGGATGTCATCTCGCGAGACTTCACGACGCGCATCATCCAGGACGGGTTCACCGACACGGTGGTCTGGAATCCGTGGGTCGAGCGCAGCAAGGCCTTCGCGGATCTTCCCGCGGAAGGCTACCGGCGATTCGTATGTGTGGAGGCTGCGAGCGTGCTCACGCCCGTGCGTCTGGAACCCGGCGCCGAGTGGGCAGGACGCCAGACGCTCGCGGCAGTCTGACCGCCCGCAACCCGGCGATCGATGTCAGGGAAGGCCGCACAAGCTGCGCAGTCGCGTCGGTTGTGCGGACCTTCCTCAGGGTCAGGCGACCCGATCGAAGTGCTTCAGGAGCTTGTGCAGCGCGCCCGATGTCTCGGCAAGCGTGGACGATGCGCGCTCCACCTCGCCGATGCCGTGCACGTTCTCCTCGGTGAGTGCGCTCATCTTTTCCATGCTCATCGCCACTTCGTGCGAAGCCTGCGATTGCTGTTCCAGCATGGAAGCGATGTCGCGCGCGGATTCCGCCACACCGCGGCTCGCATCCTGGATGGCTTTCAGGCTTTCGTTCGACGACTGGATCAGACCCGTGCCGCGATTGACCTGCGTCACCGCAGCCTGCATGGTCTCCGTGGCGCCGCTCGTGCCTTGCTGAACTTCCGCGACCGTCGACGCGATGTCGATGGTGCTCGCGCGGGTCCGCTCGGCGAGCTTGCGGACCTCGTCGGCCACGACTGCGAATCCGCGGCCCTGTTCGCCCGCACGCGCCGCCTCGATGGCGGCATTGAGCGCGAGCAGGTTGGTCTGTTCGGCGATTTCCTGGATGGTGTTAGTCACCACCGAAATCTTGCCGACTGCGCTGCTCAGCATCTCGATGCGGGCCTTCGCCTCGTCGACGACGCGGACCACCTCGTGGGTGGCGGAGAGCGACTCGTCCATGCGTGAACTGCCCTGCGCGACCACGTCGATGGTGTTCGCCGCGTAGGAGGAACTGCGATGGGTGGCGTCGGAGATCTCGGACACCGATACGGAGAGCTCTTCGAGCGCCGCGGCCACGCCCGCGATACCGTCCGACTGCCGATGGGATCGCTCCAGGAGGCTGCCAGCTTCCTTGGCGAGTTCCTTCGAGTCGGTTTCGACGGAATCGGCTGCAGCGATGACATCCGCGATGACGGCACGCAGATTGACCTTCATCGTCTTCAGCGCGACCAGGACCTCGGCAAACTCGCGGGAACCGCGAATCTCCACGTCGGATTCGAGGTCGCCTTCCGCGATCTGCCGCATGGCGAGCTTCGCGCTCTCGATGCCACCCGTCACTTCCCGCCACAGCCAGGCGTAAGCGCCCAGGCTGCCCAGCACCACGGCAGCGCCGGCCGCCACGGACCACGGCTGGGGGAGCAACGCCGCCGCCACGCCTAGCGCAGAGACGCCGGCAAACACGCCGGCGATCTTGCCTCGGAGGGAGCGCCCGAAGGTCACGGAGGTCCGGGGCATCTTCTGGCTGCCGCTGCGGACGGCCGCGTACAGGGCGGCCGCTTCGGACTTGGCCTGTTCGGTGGGACGGGCCCGAACGGACATGTAGCCGATGGGCTCACCATTTTTGGTGAGAGGACTCACATAGGCATCCACCCAGTAGTAGTCCCCGTTCTTGCAGCGGTTCTTCACGCGGCCGCGCCAGGGCACCCCAGCCCTGACAGTCGTCCACAGATCTTCAAAGGCTTCGCGCGGCATGTCGGGGTGTCGCACGATGTTGTGCGGCTGCCCCACCAGTTCCTCTTCGGTGAACCCGCTGATCCGCACGAAGGCCGGATTGGCGTAGGTGATCTTGCCCTTGAGGTCCGTCTTGGTGACGATGGGTTTGCCGGGCTCGACGTGTTGCTCCACGCCTGTGGTGGGAGCCTGCATGCGGGCAGCGCGCCCGCGGAGAGTCGAATCTGACATGGGAAAGGTCTTCCGGAAATTGGCCTTTGGACTGCCCCCCGGCAACCCTTGTCGGCCTGTGCGTTTCTGAACGGCTCCGGAAAACTATCCTTTAGGGTGGCCCGGGTTTGTTTGCAGGTTCCCGCCGCTCACGCCATGCCCGGCCCGGCGAGTTCCGCCTGGAAGCCCATCCCCAGGAGCGCAGTGACCACCTGGTTCGCATGGTCGAACCCCCGGGTTTCGAGGACGAACTCCACCTCGGCGTCCTGCAGGGGCAGATCGGAGAAGGCGCGCTGGTGGTGCACCTCCTCGATGTTGGCGTTGGCCTCGCCGATGGCGGCCGTCACCTTGGCGAGCGACCCGGGGAGATCCCGCAGCCGGACGCGCAGGCGGGTCAGGCGTCCGGACCGGACCATGCCGCGCTGGATGACGTCGGCGAGCGTGAGCGGATCGATGTTGCCGCCGCAGAGGATCAGCGCGACCCGCCGCCCCGCAAAGCGCTCGGGATAGCGGAGGAGCGTTGCGAGACCTACCGCCCCCGCCCCTTCGACCACGGTCTTCTCCACTTCGAGCAGCAACAGCAGGGCGCGCTCGATGTCGCCCTCGTCCACCAGCAGAACATCGCTCACCAGACGCCGCACGATCTCCAGCGTGAGCTTCCCGGGGGACTTGACCGCGATGCCGTCGGCCAGCGTGCTCGCACCGAACTCGGGCGTCCTGCCCGCCAGCGCGGCCGCCATGGACGGAAAGCGCACCGTCTGCGCGCCGATCACTTCGATATCCGGCCGCAGCGCCTTGGCCGCCGTGGCGATGCCGGAGATCATGCCGCCCCCGCCGACCGGCACGACGATGGCATCCAGGTCCGTCGTGACGTCGAACATCTCCAGCGCGAGCGTGCCCTGCCCCGCGATCACGAGTTCGTCGTCATAGGGATGAACGAGGGTCAGGTTGCGCTGCCGCTGCACGTCGAGCGCGTGGGCCTTCGCTTCATCGAAATTCTCGCCTGCGAGGATCACCTCCGCCCCGTAGGCTCGGGTGTGCTCGACCTTCACGTGCGGCGTGAAGCGCGGCATGACGATCACGGCCGGAACGCCCAGCCTTCGCGCGTGATAGGCCACGCCCTGCGCATGATTGCCGGCCGAGACCGCGATGACCCCGGCGGCACGCTGCGCGGATGTGAGCGCCGCAAGCCGGTTGAGCGCACCGCGCTCCTTGAAGGACGCCGTGAACTGGTGATTCTCGAACTTGAGCCAGACCTCGGCGCCGGTGATGCCCGAGAGCGTGCGCGAATGCAGGAACGGCGTGGTGACGATCTGACCCGAGATGGTGCGTGCCGCCTCTCGGATGTCATCCAGCGTCAGCGGATCGGGCATGGGAACTCCGGATGAAACGGGCAGGAAACAAAAAACCCGCCGAAGCGGGTTTCAGACACGACGGCAGCCGTTGAATTCAGAGTGCCTGGATATTGGATGCCTGCTTGCCTTTGGGGCCGACCGTCACTTCGAAGCTGACGCGTTGCCCTTCCTTGAGGGTCTTGAACCCGTTCATTTTGATCGCCGAGAAGTGCGCAAACACGTCTTCGCTCTTGTCATCGGGGGTGATGAAACCGAACCCCTTGGAGTCGTTGAACCACTTTACGGTACCGGTTGCCATGTATTTCTCCTGTCTAGACTCGCGGGCTGCCACCCGTGCGGATGTTTGGGTGGCAAGACCGTGCATGGCACTACCGTACCGCCGACTACCTGACCCCAAATCACGCGCGAATAATACGCCGCTCGATTGAGGACGCAAGCATTATTTGCGTGCTTGCGTCATGGCTATTGAGGGAGGCATCGCACAACGGTTATCGTGCGGGACCATGGCCGGATTCCTCAATGCCCACAAGGCCGTCCAGCGCGGGGAGTGGTTGCCCGTGCTGTGCGCTGCAGCAACATTTTTCTGCATCCTCGCGTCGTATTACGTGCTGCGACCGGTGCGCGACGAGATGGCCGTCCGTCTCGGCGCGGAGCAGCTCAAATGGCTCTTCTCGGCGACGTTCGTCACCATGTTTTGTGCAGTGCCGCTGTTCGGTTTTGCTGCGGCGCGAGTTCGTCGCGGCCTGCTGGTCGGCGGGACGCTCCTCTTCTTCGCCACTCACTTGCTCGTGTTCCGTGTTGCGCTGCAGGATGATCATCTTGCGCAGCGCACCGCAGCGGTGATGTTCGTCTGGGTCAGCGTCTTCAACCTGTTCGTGGTGTCGCTCTTCTGGAGCCTCATGGCGGACGTGTTTGATCTGGAGCAAGCGGAGCGTCTGTTCGGCCCGATCGCCGTGGGCGGCACCGCAGGCGCGCTGGTGGGCCCTCTCATCACGGCCCTGGCAGCGAGAACACTGGGCGTGCCGAATCTGCTGCTCGTTTCGGCCGGCCTGCTCGTGCTGGCGGTCGTGGCCGTCACGGTCCTGAGTCGCTACGCCACCGGGCTGCCGCACGCGCGGCCCGCGCCGCAGGAGGGCCTCGGCGGGTCGGCCTGGCAGGGACTGGCACTCGTACTGCGATCGCCCTTTCTCCTGCTCTTCAGCCTGTATCTCCTGCTGCAGTCGGTCGCCGGTACCGTGCTCTACTTCGAGCAGACCCGCATCGTGAAGGAGACCTTCGCGAGCAGCGAGGCGCGCACGGCTTTCTTCGCCCAGGTGGACCTCGCGGTGAACGTGCTCACGGTGATCACGCAGCTGCTCGGTCTCGCGCCGCTGGTGCGCCGGTTCGGGCTGGGCATCGCGCTCGCCCTGCTGCCCGCCCTGACTGCCCTGGGCTTCCTGGCGCTGGGCACGTGGCCGACGCTCGCCGTTCTCGTGGCGTTCGGGGTCACCCGGCGCGCCGGCGAATACGCCATCGCCCGCCCGGCGCGCGAGATGCTGTTCACGGTGCTGCCGCGCGCCGTGAAGTACAAGGCGAAGAACTTCCTCGACACGGTCGTGTTCCGAGGTTCAGACGCGGTGTCGAGCTGGCTCGTCGACGGGCTTCGGGCCGGCGGCATCGTCGGCGGCGTGCTGGCCTTCGCCGCGGTCCCCACGGCCCTGCTCGGGCTCGCGGTAGGCCTGCGTCTCGGCCGACCGCAGTCCCCCGATTCCACGAAGGAGTACGCTTCCCATGACCCTTCTTCCCCGACGCCGCTGGCTCACGCGCACGGCAGCGATGGCTCTGTTCCCGATCGCCGGTAGCCCCATGGCCCAGACCTCCTCATCCCGCATGCAGACCCGCCCCATCCCCTCCACGGGCGAAGCCCTCCCCGTGATCGGCCTCGGGACCTACCAGGTGCTCGACGTAGAGGAGACGCCCCAGGCTCTCGCCCCGCTGGAGCCGGTGATGCGCGCCCTGGTGGACGCCGGCGGGTCGGTCGTCGACAGCTCGCCGATGTACGGCAACGCCGAGACGATATCCGGCGCCCTTTCAGAGCGCCTCGGGCTGCGTCCTCGTCTGTTCCTGGCAACCAAGGTGTGGACGTCCGGGCGCGAGGCGGGCATCCGGCAGATGGAGCAGAGCTTCGCGCGCATGCGCACCGAGCGCATGGACCTGATGCAGGTGCACAACCTGCTCGACTGGTCCACGCACCTCAAGACGCTGCAGGCGTGGAAGGCGGAGGGGCGAGTCCGGTACCTCGGGATTACGCACTACCACTCCGGGGCCTACGGTGACCTCGCAAAGCTGCTCAAGACGAAGCAGTGGGACTTCGTGCAGCTCAACTACTCGCTGGCCGAGCGGGAGGCGGAGGAGTCCCTGCTGCCGCTCGCACGGGATCTGGGCGTCGCGGTGATTGCCAATCGCCCGTTTGCACAGGGCGCGCTCTTTTCGAGCACGAAGGGAAAGGACTTGCCGCCGTGGGCAGCGGACATCGATTGCGCGAGCTGGGCGACGTTCTTTTTGAAGTGGATCGTCTCGCACCCGGCCGTGACCTGCGCGATTCCGGCGTCACGCAAGGTGGAGCACATTCAGCAGAACGTCCTGGCAGGCATGGGTCGCATGCCCGACGCCGCGCAGCGCGCGCGGATGGCGAAGGTGATCGATTCGTTGTGAG
>CAZEDA010000059.1:6652-13816 GCA_964510915.1 uncultured Rhodocyclaceae bacterium
ATGCCCGACGCCGCGCAGCGCGCGCGGATGGCGAAGGTGATCGATTCGTTGTGAGCAGGTGGTCCCCGGAGTCGGCGCGGTCGCGCCTCGTCCGGGCTACGAGTTCGGTTTCCCGTAGCCCGGACGAGGCCCGCAAGGGCCGACTCCGGGAATCCTTCCCCTAAATCAACCCCCGCTCCGACAGATTGCGCATGAGCGCGCCGACGCCGAAGGTCCAGGGCGGAATCTCGTGGCAATGGTTCACGCGGTTCACGAGCGTGCCCAGGCGCGCCGCGCGGATCGTGACAATGTCACCGACGCGATGCGTGAAGCCGCGGCCCGGCGCTTCGCGGTCCTGCGTCGGCGCGAAGGCGGTACCCAGGAACAGCATCGCGCCGTCCGGATACTGGTGGTTCGTGCCCATCGCCTGCCCGGCGAGGTCGGTCACGTCACGGCTGATCTGGCGAAGGGAGTAGCCGCCGGACGCATGGAACCCCTCCGGCCCGTCGACGCTGACCTTCACCTCGGTCCCACGCAGATCCTCGAGCGTGAAGTGGTCGTCGAACAGGCGGATGAACGGCCCGATCGCGCAGCTCGCATTGTTGTCCTTCGCACGGCCGAGCAGCAGGGCGCTGCGGCCTTCCATGTCGCGGAGGTTCACATCATTGCCCAGCGTCCCGCCGACGATGCGGCCGTCGGCATCGAGCGCGAGCACGACCTCCGGCTCCGGGTTGTTCCACGAGGACGACTGGAGGATGCCAACCTCCGCCCCGACGCCCACCGCCGACATCGGCTGCGACTTGTTGAACACCTCGGCATCGGGCCCGATGCCCACCTCGAGATACTGGGACCAGAGCCCGCGCTCCACCAGAAGCGCCTTGACCCGCATGGCCTCCGCCGACCCCGGCTTGACGCTCGAAAGCGACGCGCCGATCTCGCGTCCCAGGCTCGCTCGGACTTCCTCGGCCAGCGCCGGGTCGCCCTTCGCGTGCTCCTCGATGACGCGCTCGAGCATGCTGGCCACAAACGTGACACCGCACGCGCGGATGGCCTGCAGATCGCACGGCGCGAGGAAGTACGGCTGGGACGGGTTGCGACGGTCCGCATGGGAGTTGAGCAGCATCGACGGCACTTCGCCCACGGGCTGGGCCCGGCCGCTGCTGACGGCCTCCAGGACGACCGCCGTGACGTCCGGCGTGCAGATCAGCTGCGAACAGGTGGGCGCCACGAGACTCAGGTCGTACGCACGCCCGTTGAGGACGGCGACGGGGCTGGGGCCGCCCAGCGGGCCGGGCACCCAGGCGCGCCCCACCAGGGTGGCGACGGCGGCGTCTTCGGGCAGGATGGATTCGACGGCAAGGTCCATGATTCGGTCAGTCTCCGCAGGCGCGGCCCGTGGGGCTCAGCGCTTTTCCATGAGAAAGGCGTACTCGGGCCGGCAGGTCGGCACGCAGAGGAACGCCCAGTACTTGGTCTCGGACTCCACGGGCACGAAGATCTCCATCTCGTGGCCGAGATTGTTCTTCACCGCGAGGCGGTAGGCCTTTTCCGGACGGGCTTCGAAGTAGAAGCGATAGGTCGCGGACTCCTTCACCAGACGCTCGTGCATGCGGTCGATGGCGTCGGCAGACAGCGTCTCCACCCCGAGCCTCGTGAAGTACTTTGCCCCCGGCAGCGAGCGCGAGGCATCCGGCGCCCAGGCCGGCGCTTCCGGTCGCGTCGTCCAGCTGGCGGGATAGCGCCACAGCCAGTCTTCGCCCTGCGCGAGCTTCTGACCCACGGGCAGACATTCCAGCGTGGCCCACGCCGACAGCGGCGCCGGCAGCGCGCGGATCGCGTCCGCCGGAGGGCGTTCACAATCGATGAACCCGGCCGTGTCGGCCTCCTCGTGATCAGGCTCACCGTCGTTGTGAGCAGTCGCGCCACCCGCGAGACCGAAGAGAACGACACCGACCCACCACGCACTGCGAAACCGAAGCATCCGAAACCTCACGCGTTGAAGAACGAAACGAAGCCGCCTGCCGGCATCACCGAAGACCGGACAGGAACCGGTCGAGCAGAAAGTCGAAAGTCTCGGGCTGCTCGACATTGGAAAGGTGCGACGCCGACGGGATGACACCGAGCTGCGCCCCGGGAATCGCCTGATGGATGACCCGCGACGCCTCGACCGGTGTCCCGACATCGCGATCGCCGACGAGCACCAGGGTGGGCACACGGATGGCACCCAGCCTGTCGGTGAGATCCAGCTGGGAGATCGCATGGCAGCACCCCACGAAGCCCGGCACGGGCGTGGCGCGAATCAGGTCGCCCACACCGTCCACGACCTGTGCGTGCGATTTCCGAAACCCTTCCGTGAACCAGCGCTCCAGCGTGGATGGCGCCAGCGCGGCCATGCCCTGCGTCTGGGCGAGGTCGATGCGCTGCTGCCAGATCGGACGCGCTTCCGCGGGAATGCGGGAAGAGGTATCGCAGAGGATCAGGGACTCGAAACGTCCCGGGTGCCGCAGCGCGTGGGTCATGCCGATCATGCCGCCCATGGACAGGCCGGCGAAATGGCAGCGCTCCACGCCTGCCTTGTCCAGCAGCGCCTCGAGGTCGTCGGCGAGAAGGTCCAGCGTGTAGGGCCCGGCTGGCGCGTCGGTGCGCCCGTGGCCCCGCGTATCGAAGGCGAGCACGCGATACCGTTCCGAGAAGCGGTCGATCTGCTCCCGCCACATCGCGGTGCAGCACGCGAGCGAGTGACTCAGCACGAGCCAGGGGCCCGAGCCCTTCACTTCCGCGTGAATCCGGATGCCGTTCGCCTCGAATTCCATCCGCTCTCTCCTCCGTCGTTGCGGGCCTGCGATGTTTCGTCGGAGTATACGTGCATCGTCCCCGTCCGCCGCTCCGCTGCCATGCCCCCTTCTCCCAGCGAACTCCACGTCGTCTTCGGCACAGGCCCGCTCGGCCTCGCCACCCTCCGATGCCTGCGCGCCCGGGGGCACCGCGTCCGCATGATCAACCGCTCGGGCAGGGTCAGCTTCGAGAAGGATCTTGAGACCGAACTCGGTGGAGGGGACGCCGCCGACCCCCGCCTCACGCGTGAGGTCTGCGAGGGGGCGACAGCGGTCTACCACTGCGTCGGACTGCCCTATCCGCGCTGGAACGAGTTCCCGGCGATCATGCGCGGCATCGTCGAGGGCGCAGCGTCGGCCGGCGCGAAGCTGGTCTATGGCGACAACGTCTACGCCTATGGCCACGTGTCGGGGCCCATCCGAGAAGACCTTCCCGAGACCGCCACCACCCGCAAGGGCCGCATCCGTGCCGAGGTGGCTGGCCTCCTTCGCGATGCGCATGAAGCCGGGAAGGTGCGGGCAGCGATCGCTCGCGCCTCGGACTTCTTCGGACCGGGCGTGACCGATGCCTCCATGCTCGGCGGGCGCGTGTTCGAGCGCCTGCTCGCCGGCCGCAGCGCCCAGGTGGTGGGCAACCCGGATCGCCTTCACAGCTACACGTACATCGACGATTTCGCCGGCGCGCTGGTCACGCTCGCGTCCCGCGACGAGGCGCTCGGCCACACCTGGCTCGTGCCGAACGCGCCTGCCATTTCCACGCGGGCCATCATCGAGCGCATCGCGTCGCTTGCCGGCGTGGCACCGAAGG
The DNA here is from genome assembly GCA_964510915.1 of uncultured Rhodocyclaceae bacterium. Lineage (GTDB taxonomy): Bacteria > Pseudomonadota > Gammaproteobacteria > Burkholderiales. The sequence continues at coordinate 10,274 of CAZEDA010000059.1, forward strand.
TATCCGCCCTGCCCTCGTTCCTCGTCGGCGTGCTGGGTCTGTTCGACGGGCAGATTCGCGAACTGAAGGAGATGCTCTACGAGTTCGAGGACGACTTCGTCATCGACGACAACCGTGCGCGAAGCGTGCTCGGCCTCACGCCGACGCCGCTCGACCAGTCGCTCGCGGCGACGCTGGCGTGGTGGAAGGAACGCGCCTCGCGTTGAGCCACTACAATCCCGAGCGGAACGATGGGCCGTGCGCCCGAGCCTGAACCCCGGCGCGCGAGAAGACACCACAGAGGGAGGACATGTCATGAGACTGGTGCAATACGTCGGAGAGGACGGTCGCCGCAAGGTTGCCCGCGTGACGGACGACGGACGCGGACTCGAAGTTCTGGACGGCGCGGAACGCGTGTATCACCTGGCGCTCGAAGCTCTGCGGATGCAGCGCAAGCTGGCCGAAGTCGTCGCGACGCGCGCCAGCGGACGCCTCGACGACTACGAACGCGTGATCGAAGAGAAGCGGCTGCTGCCACCGCTGGACCATCCGGACCCCGCCCACTGGCTGGTCACCGGAACGGGTCTTTCGCACCTGGGCAGCGCGGCGGCGCGCGATTCCATGCACGCCAAGCTCCAGCAGTCCGAGGAGAACCTCACCGACTCCATGAAGATGTTCAAGTGGGGCGTCGCTGGCGGCAAACCCGCGGCCGGCCAGATCGGGACCGCGCCCGAGTGGTTCTACAAGGGTGACGGCCGCTGGGTCGTGGCACCTGAGCAGGCCCTGGAGCGGCCGGCGTTCGCCAAGGACGGCGGCGAGGAGGTCGAGGTGTGCGGGCTCTATGTCGTCGCGGACGACGGCACACCGACACGCATCGGCTTCGCCCTCGCCAACGAGTACTCCGACCACATCATCGAGCGCGAGAACTACCTGTACCTCGCCCATTCGAAGCTGCGCGAGTCGAGCTACGGGCCGGAGCTCCTGGTGGGCGACCTGCCACCGACCGTGAAGGGCATGGCGAGACTCCTGCGAGGCAACCAGACGGTGTGGGCGTCGGACTGGCTCACCGGCGAGGAGAACATGTGCCACTCGGTCGCCAACCTCGAGCACCACCACTTCAAGTACCGGCAGTTCCGTGTGCCGGGCGACGTGCACGTTCACTACTTCGGCGCCGCCACCGGCAGCTTCACGCAGAAGATCGAGACGCGTCCCGGCGACGTGTTCGAGATCTCCGCGGAAGGCTTCGGCCGTCCTCTGCGCAACACCCTGGGCGAAGCGCGCGAGCCGCTGCAGCACTTCGCCGTGAAGTCCCTCTGATCCCCGCTGACTCCCTCTCCAAGGAACCGAACCATGATCCACGAACTGCGCATCTACCACTGCATGCCCGGCCGTCTCCCCGATCTCAACAAGCGCTTCGAGACCATCACGCTCAAGCTCTGGGAGAAGCACGGCATCCGTCAGGTCGGCTTCTGGACCGTGCTGGTGGGGGACTCCAACGTCGACCTCTACTACATCCTCGAGTGGCAGAGCATGGCCGAGCGCGAGCGTCTGTGGGGCGCGTTCATGGTCGATCCGGAGTGGATCGAAAAGCGAGCCGAAACGGAACGCAACGGCGCGCTGGTGGCACGCATCACCAACATGTTCCTCGCGCCGACGTCCTACTCCAAGATCCAGTGACGGCGGCCACTCCATGGACTTCGCCTTCGACTCCGCGGTAGAGCTGGCCGCGCGCATCCGTCGCCGCAAGATCAGTTGCGTCGATCTGCTGGAGCACTACCTCGACCGCGTACGCCGCTACAACGGCGATCTGAACGCCGTCTGCGTCTTCGACCTCGCCAGCGCGAAGAAGCGGGCGCGCGCAGCGGACAAGGCCATCGCCAAGGGCGCCGCACTGGGCCCGCTCCACGGCGTGCCGATGACCGTGAAAGAGTCCTTCGACGTCGCCGGGCTCCCCACGACCTGGGGCCGGCCGGACATGCAGAAGAACATCGCCTCGCGGAACGCCGTGGCCGTGGATCGCCTCCTCGCGGCCGGGGCCAACGTGTTCGGCAAGACCAATGTCCCGGTGATGCTCGCCGACTGGCAGACGTTCAATCCGGTCTACGGCACTACGTCGAATCCTTGGGACCACACGCGCGTGCCGGGCGGGTCTTCCGGCGGCGCTGCAGCAGCACTGGCGGCGGGTCTGACGGGGCTGGAGATCGGCAGCGACATCGGCGCCTCGATCCGCGATCCGGCCCACTACTGCGGCGTGTACGGCCACAAGCCGACCTACGGCGTGTGCGCCAGCGACGGCCATCGTCTCCCGCCTTTCGATACGCCCAACGACATCGGCGTGATCGGCCCCCTCGCCCGCAGTGCGAAGGACCTCGAAGTGGCGCTCACGGCCATTGTCGGGACGGCCGGTGCAGATTCCGTCGGTTGGCAGGTGACGCTGCCGCCGGCGCCCCGCAAGACCTGGAAGCAGTGGCGCGTCGCGGTGATCACGACCGCACCCACCGCCCCGGTGGACCGAGCGGTGCAGGCTCGCATCCAGGCTGTAGCGGAGTTCGCAGCGAGCCGGGGCGCGAAGGTGAGCGACAAGGCCCGGCCCGACATTCCTTTGGCCGAAGCCCACCGCGTGTTCATCCATCTGCTGCGCTCGGCGACATCCCGATCCATGACCGACGAAGCGTTCGACCGCTTCGCGACCCGCGCCAGGCGGGTCGACCCGGCCAAGACAGACTACGTGTCGTGGATGCTCACGGGCTGCACGCTTTCCCATCGCGAGTGGCTGCTGCTGGACGAGGCCCGCCACCGGATGATGAACGCGTGGGCCGATTTCTTCCGCGATTGGGACGTGCTGCTCTGCCCAGCCGCCGCCACGACGGCGTTTCCGCACAATCAGAAGGGCGAGCGCTGGGAGCGGATGGTCATGGTGAACGGCAAGCCGCAGCCGTCGACGACCCAGATGTTCTGGGCGGGGTACTCCGGGCTGGCGCATCTGCCGTCGACCGTCGCCCCTGCGGGTCTCGCTCGCGACGGACTCCCGGTCGGCGTGCAGATCATCGGACCCAAGTTCGGGGACTACACGTGCATCGCATTCGCCGCGATGCTGGAGCGCGAGTTCGCGTGTTTCACGCCGCCCCCGACGTATGCGGGGTGAGGGCGGGATGTAAGTCGGCCCCGGAGTCGGACCATGCGGTCCTCGTCCGGGCTACGTGATGCGGAATACGTCCTGGTGGCCCGGACGAGGAGCGAACGCCCCGACTCCGGGAACATCAGGCGCGGACCGAGCCGCCGAACTCCCGACGCGAGGACGCCTTCACGTATCGCCACCATTCTCGGTTCACATCCCCGGAGTCGGACCTTGCGGTCCTCGTCCGGGCTACGCGGGGCGGAATACGTGCTGGTAGCCCGGACGAGGGGCGAACGCCCCGACTCCGGGACATCCGGCGCGAATCGAGGCACCCCGCCCAACGCGAAGACGCCCTCACACCTTCACGCCTTCACATCTTCACACCTCCACATCTTCACACCTTCACAGCCCTACATGACTTCCTTGATCAGCCGCCCGTTCGACGC
>CAZEDA010000060.1:0-3378 GCA_964510915.1 uncultured Rhodocyclaceae bacterium
TACGAGAGCGGGAACATGCAGTCGCTGCAGCGGAAGTTCACGGAACGCGGTGTCGTGTGGCTCGCCATCAGCTCCACCAACCCCAAGAGTTCCGACTACCGCGATCCGGTGCGTGCGCAGGGCGTGATGAAGGACTGGCAGATGGCGCCGAGCGCGTTCCTCCTGGACGAGGACGGCAACGTGGGCCGGACCTACGGCGCGAAGGCCACGCCGCACATGTTCGTCGTCGATCCCAAGGGAACGGTCATCTACGCCGGCGCGATCGACGATGCGCCCACCTGGCGGCCCGAGGACGTGAAGACAGCCCGCAACTACGTCGCCGCCGCACTCGACGAAGCCATGGCAGGCAGGAAGGTGAGCCAGCCCTCGACCGCCGCGTATGGCTGCTCGGTCAAGTACTGACGGGACACCCCGGGGTCCCGCCCCGGCAAGCCCGGCCACCCGCTGGGACATCTTCTGCAATGTCGTCGACCATTTCGGCGATATCGGCGTCTCATGGCGCCTCGCGCGGCAATTGCGAGAAGAGCACGGCATGGCCGTCACGCTCTATGTCGACGACCTCGAGTCCTTCCGGCGCCTGTGCCCGGCCGTGGACGCCGACGCGCCCACCCAGTTGGTAGAGGACATCACGGTACATCGCTGGGTGGAGGCCATGCGCTTCGAGCGACCAGCCGACGTCGTCATCGACGCCTTTGGGTCTCGAGCGCCGCCCGCCTACCTCGAGGCGATGTCGAAACGGCCTAACCGCCCGGTGTGGATCAACCTGGAGTACCTCAGTGCCGAGGACTGGGTGGAGGACTGCCACCGCGTTCCCTCGCCCCATCCCCGCCTGCCGCTCACGCGGTTCTTCTTCTTCCCGGGCTTCACGGCCGGTACTGGCGGTCTCCTGGAGGAGCGCCATCTCGCCCAGCAGCGCCTCGCCTTTCTCGGCAGCCCCGAGGCGCGTGCGGCCGCCTGGGCCCGCTGGGAATGTGAACCGCCCTCGGGCGAACAGACCCAGATCTCCCTGTTCGGCTATGGCGGGCCTTCGGTACCGACGCTGCTGCGGGCCTGGGCCGAAGGATCGGAACCGATCCGCCTGCTGGTGCCCGAAGGCCGAGTGCTGGACGACGTGGCGAGGTTCGTCGGCAAGACCAGCCTGAACGTCGGCGAGCGGGTCTCCCAGGGCGCGCTGGAGATCGCCGTCCTGCCCTTCCGCACCCAGGCCGACTACGATCAGCTGCTCTGGCTGTGCGACTGCAATTTCGTCCGGGGGGAAGACTCCTTCGTCCGGGCGCAGTGGGCGGAGCACCCCTTCGTCTGGAACATCTATCCGCAGACCGGCGGCGCCCACTGGGCCAAGCTGCACGCCTTCATTCACCGCTACGGCGAGGGGATGGATGCCGACGCCATGGTCGCCGTGCGAGAGTTCTGGCGGTTGTGGAACCGCGGGGAGACCTCCTCCGCGACCCTCGGGCAGGCCTGGCGCCGCTTCTGGCTGCTGCGGGAGGACCTGCAGGCACACAACGCGGGCTGGGCCGCGAAACTGCGCACGCTGGGCAATCTGACGGCCAATCTGGTGCGATTCGCAGTCGAGCGGCTATAATCCGCGGTTAATTCGTCCTCCCCCTCCTTCCCGTCTCTTGCAGGTTTCCCTATGAAGACAGCCCAGGAACTGCGCGTGGGCAACGTGATCATGGTCGGCAACGACCCGCTGGTCGTGCAACGCGCCGAGTTCAACAAGTCCGGTCGCAACGCGTCGGTCATGAAGATGAAGCTCAAGAACCTCCTCACCGGCTCCACGACCGAAACGGTCTACCGCGCCGACGAGAAGTTCGATGTGGTCGTGCTCGAACGCCGGGATTGCACCTATTCCTACTTCGCGGACCCGATGTATGTCTTCATGGACGCCGAGTACAACCAGTACGAAGTCGAGAAGGACAACATGGGCGACGCGCTCAACTTCCTCGACGACGGTCTGCAGTGTGAAGTGGTGTTCTACCAGGGCAAGGCCATCTCGGTGGAAATGCCCGCCTCGGTCGTGCGCGAGATCATCTACACCGAGCCCGCCGTCCGCGGCGACACCTCGGGCAAGGTGCTGAAGCCCGCCAAGATCAACACCGGTTACGAAGTCTCCGTGCCGCTCTTCTGCGCCACGGGCGACAAGATCGAAATCGACACCCGCACGGGCGAGTACAAGCGCCGCGTGGCTGCCTGACCTTTCGGTCGTACCCATTTGCGAAACGCCGGGCTCTGCCCGGCGTTTTCGTTTGTGCGGCCCGGTTCAGCTCTTCGAAGCCACGCGCCGGAATCCGATGGCGCCGAGCACGACCACGGCCACCGCGCTGGCCGCCACGACCCCGAGCCCCAGCCGAAGGGATCCGAACTCCGCTACGAAACCGATCGCCGGCGGCCCCAGCAGGAATCCGCCGTATCCAAACGTCGCAACCGCTGCGATCGCAGTACCCGATGGCATCGTGACCGATCGTGCAGCCGTGCTGACCAGGCACGGAAAGATGCAGGAGTAGCCGGCGCCGACGAGCGCGAACCCCAGTATCGCGACCGGTGCCGACCCTGCGGCGATGACCACCGCCATGCCGAAGGCGGCGAGCGCGCCGCCCCATCGCACCACCGCCGCGGGACCCAGACGCTGGATGAACCGGTCGCCGGTGAAGCGGCCGAGCGCGACGAACATCGAATACGCCGCGAACCCCGAAGCCGCGACACCCGGCGTGGCCTCGAGCACCTTCGCCAGGTACAACGCACTCCAGTCGGCCATCGCGCCCTCCCCCAGCAGCAGGCAGAACGCCACGACGGCCACGACCGCGAGTTCACGGTTCGGCCAGGCGAGCCGCTGTTCCCGTCGACCCTGCCCGGCAGTGCCGGACAGCGAAGAGGCGCTCCCGGCCACCACCACCAGCCCAAGGACGCCCAGCGCCATGAGGTGCAATGCCGGAGACCACGCCTGCGCAGCCGCCACGCCGCCCGCGACGGCCCCCAGCAGACCGCCCAGGCTGTACATCCCGTGGAAGAACGCCATCGTGGAACGCTGCGCGCGCGCTTCGTGGTCAGCAGCCAGAGCGTTCATCGCGACGTCCATGCCGCCGATACCCGCACCGAACACCGCGAGAAGCCCGGCCAGCGCCAGCGGATCGGGCGCCGCAGCGGGGAGCATGAGCGTGAGGCAGAACGCGATGGCGAGCGCGCGGGTGACCGGCGCGGCGCCCCAGCGGGACACCGCGATGCCCACAAGCGGCATGGCGACGATGGAGCCCGCCGCCGCCGCGAGCAGCGCAAGCCCCAGTTCGGCCTCGCCGACCGCGAGCCGGCGCTGCACGTCCGGAATGCGCGTTGCCCAGTTGGCGAAGCCGAAACCGTTCAGGAAGAACAGGAGCGCGA
>CAZEDA010000060.1:3478-13759 GCA_964510915.1 uncultured Rhodocyclaceae bacterium
CCCTCCGGCGGCGGACCGCGGGCTACTCGCCGAGTCGCGCTGCAAATCGCCGCCGCAGGATGGTGGGGACGTCGAAATCCACCGGACCCCGATGCCAGTGGCGCCGCAGGGTGCGGGTGAGTTCCGGCGCGGGGTTGGAAAGCGTGGCGGCAACGCGTCGGGCGCGGGTGCTGCGGACCTGATCGAACGGACGCATGGTGTGACCTCCTGCTGTCCCCCGCCTGTCGGGGGTTGGAAGCAGACTACCGGTGGCCAGGCTCAGGAGATGAGCCACCCGCTTGCGCCGGGTAGCGATCGAGCGCACGGCGCAGTTCCGCGGCAACGGTCTGCCGCAGGCCGGGCGGATTCAGGACCTCCACCTCCGCGCCGTGCTTGAGGATGTCCATGGCGAGTTCCCGCGCGTCGCTGTAGGGCAGCGCGAGAACGTAGCTGCCGTCGTCCGCAAAGGTCCCGCGCTGTTCCGGATGCCAGATCTCCCGGGCCACCCAGCGCGCACGCTCGGGCGTGAAGCGCAGTTCGGCCCACTGGACGTCCGCGCCGGAGAAGATGCCGTAGCCGCTGGCCAGTTCCCGGTCCATGTCCGTGTCCGGCACGTCGCGCGCGGGCGCGTCCACGGTGTCGACCGTCGTGATCGCATCCACCGAGAAACTGCGCAGGCCGTCGCGCAGATGGCACCACGCGTCGAGGTACCAGTTGTCCCGGTAGTACACGAGCCGCTGCGGCGACAACTCGCGTTCCACCGTCGCGCCCGAGGCCCGGTTGAAGTGGGCCACGCGGACGCGACGCCGGTCGAGGAGCGCCTGGGCCAGGACGCCGAACTGCGCCGAGGCGACGGGTCGGCGCGCCACGTGCAGCAGCCGGACTCGCTGGCGAACCTCCGCCGCGGCATGGCCATGGCTGCCCAGGAGCTTCTCCAGACGCTCGCCGATGGGGCCGAGGTGCGGATCGAGGACGCCTGGATCGATGCTGGCGAGCAGTTGATGCATCGTGAGAAGCGCGTGCGCCTCGGCCGCGGTGAACCACAGCCCCGGGAGTTCCTGCTCCGGATTGTTCGAGTCCAGCCGGTACCCGCCGGCTTCGCGGTCCCACACGACCGGCACGCTCAGGCGGTCCCGGAGGTACGCCATGTCGCGCTTGAAGGTGGCGCGCGAGACCTCGAGGTCTTCGAGGAAGGCCTCGATCGGCACGAGGCGCCGCGACTGCAGCAGCCGCTTGATGCGATAGAAGCGTTCGGTCCGATCCATGGTGTCGGTCAGGGGGCCCGGAACAGATCAGGGGGAACTTTGCCAGGTTGACACCCCTCCATGCTGGCATCATCATGCTTTACTGCAAAAGAGGGGTAGAACTTCATGAATGTAATCGGTAAATGTCTCAAGCAAGCGACGTCTCTGGGTGTCGTCGCGACCATGGTGATCCTGTCCGGATGCAACGCGCTCGGCACCGGAGGCACTTCCGGCAAGACCACCTCAACGCCGCCCGGGCAAGCCACGACGGCCGGCTCAGCCAATCCGAATTATCAGCCCGTTTCGGACATCCCCATCCCGCCCTCCACGAAGATCAACACCGAACGCTCGGTGATCCTCGGCAGCGCGGATCGCTGGTTCGGCCGCATGGTCCTCGTGCTGGACCGGCCGTCCACCATGGCCTACGCTTACTACCTGGAACAGATGCCGCCCTTCGGCTGGGAACTGGTGTCTGCGGTCCAGGGAAAGGTCTCCACTCTGACCTTCACCCGCGGTGAGCGGGCTGCGACAGTGGAGATCACGCCGTCGGCGCTCCGCGGATCGGAGGCCACGGTGACGATCAGCCCCCGACCCGCGACGCCTCCCGCCGCTCCGACGGTCAATCCGAATTCCGGGGCTGCCGCACCGAAGAAGTAAGGCACCCCGCACTTTCTGCCACGGAGAGTACGCGATGCCCATCGAGGGGATGAATCACTTCACGGTCCTGGCGAAGGATCTGGCGGCGACCCGCCACTTCTACGTCGACATCCTGGGTCTGGAGGAAGGACCGCGCCCGGATCTCGGATTCCCGGGCGTCTGGCTGTACGTGGGCAAGCAGGCCGTGCTGCACGTAATCGCGGGCAGGCCCCTGCCAGCGGACCCGAAGGGTGTCCTCGATCACATGGCGTTCACGGCCACGGACCTCGCGTCCGTGGTCACGCGCCTGAGGACGCATGGCGTCAACTACGATCTGCGCCGCCAGAACCAGTCAGGCACCTGGCAGCTTTTCTGTTTCGATCCGAGCGGCGCCCGCGTCGAACTCGACTTCGATGCCGAGGAAATGGCCCCGGCTCCCTGACCCTGCCCTGCCGGTCCCCGGCCTGTCTGGCTGCCGGGTCAGGAACTCAGAGTTCGCTTTCCTTCAGGCAGGCGGCGTAACCCTGGTCCCCGATCAGTTCGGCCGGGATCCCGGTCCGACCGGCCTTGGCCTCCCGCCCGATCAGTTCATACGCCCGATCGATGGTCCGATTGACGAACTGGACCTCGTTCTCCGTTTCGTCCCCGTGCCAGTGGATCGTGACCTGATCGCGGGCCTTCCCCTGACTGTGGTGGTAGGCCGCCGCCGCATGGAGCCGCGCGACGTACACACACCGCTCTTCCCGGGTCATCGCCGTGATCCGGTCGGCCAGAGCGTCCGAAATGGGCAGGGCAAGCACGACAACGGTCAGAAATCGGCGCATGGGCTCTCCAGAAAGGACCATCCGACGACCGGATGACGACTCGAACTCTAAGCTCGGGTCACCCTCGGCTCAAGCGGACATCGGCAATTCGTCCAACCACAGAGTCAGACTCTCACGGGACATATTCCGGCGCACGAAAACGGGCGTCAGGAAGGGTTGCATCTGCGATGCCCCGGAAGGGCCCGAAAATGCTCGTGGAGCGTATCCCTAGTACTTTTGTCAAGCACATGAGAGAAAGTTATCAAACGGGAACACTTGACTTTCGATGCGCTTCCCGATTCCCCTTGCAGCCACTGGGGAACGGCTGCAACTGCATGTTTTTATTAGTCAAAAGCACTGCGCAATTCTTGATCGTTCCAACCTAAGTATGCCGTGCGCAAGCGTTTTTTCGGGTTATCCGGGGGCTTGTGCACAGATTTATCCACAGATCCTGTGGATGGATCGTGGCACTCCCGTGACAGGCTTCCCGACCGGACTATTCGGGCCCGCAGTCGACCACGACGATGTAGCCGACCCAGTTCCAGGTGGAGGCCCGCATGGGGGTCACCGCGGAGTCGATTTCCCACCCCTGAGTGCCGCTGAGCGGGCCCAGGATCGTCCGCCGGCCCGGTCGGCATCCTGACGGACAGTCATCGGCCTCGAACGCCGCCGCCCGCTCGTGGGCCCGGGCGAGGCGGACGTCGTAGGCCTTCTCGAAAGCGCGCTGGGCGGCCACGACGGCGTCGTCCCCCAGGCCGTTGCCGGCCACCCATTCGAAGATCAGTCGCTCCCGGGGCGGGCAGCGCTGCACGGCGAGCATGAGTGGCTCGTCGTCCTTCCCGCGCCGGCGCGGCGGCTTGCGGGCGTCATCGCCCTCATCGACTTTCCTGGCGGCCTTCCTGCCCATGGGAACCCTCCTGTGCACGACGACCTGTCCGGAAATCTACCGGAGCAGCGTCGGCACCGTCCACCGCAATCAGCGAACCGGCCCCCGAAGCGCCAGGACGTCTGCATGCAGCGCGTCGAGGTCCAGCCGGTCCGGGGGCACCGGAGCACCGACCGCGAGACCGAGACGCGGCCGGAAGCCCTTGGGCACCCAACGCGCGAGACCCGCATATCGCCGACTGAAGATGCCGCCCCACAGTCCTGACAGCCCCATCGGGATGACGGGCGCCGGTGTCCGGGCGACGATGTCCTGCACCCCTCTGCGGAACCGCTGCAGTTCGCCGTCGCGGGTGATCGCGCCCTCCGGGAAGATCCCCACCAGTTCTCCGGCCGCCAGCGCCTCGGCCACATCGTCGTAGGCCTTGCGCAGGGCGGCCGGATCTTCCCTCGCCGGGGCGATCGGAATCGCGCGGGAGTGGCGGAAGATGTAGCTCAGCACGGGCACGCGGAAGATGCGGTGGTCCATCACGAAGCGGATCGGACGGGCGCAGGACCCCATGATGATGACCGCGTCGGCAAAGCTGACGTGATTGCAGGCGATCACCGCCGCACCTTCGTCCGGCACCTGCTCGAACCCGCGACGATCCACCCGGAACAGGACCCTCACCAACAGCCAGGCCAGGAAGCGCAGGAAAAACTCGGGGATGCGGAAATAGATGTACCAGGCGATCAGCCCGTTCAGAAGGGCGAGCGCGACCCAGGCGAGCGGGGTCGGCACGCCGCCGTTTCCCACTCCCAGACTCGCCGCCCAGGCGAAGGCGCCGAACACGCTGCCAGCCGCCAGGGCAGCGACGATCCGCTGCGCGCGCGATGCCGTGTTGCGCCGGTCGCGCACGAACCGGAACAGCGGCACCAGATACCACGCGAGAAACGCCCCGCAGCCGCCAAACACCACCAGCCAGAACACCGACACCGCGCTCGGCGCTGCGATGCCAGTCCACAGTGCGACGCCCGCGACAAATGGCAGCACAGCGAGCCCGACCGATCCGAACGGAATCAGCCCCAGTTCGTTGTGCCCGTGAGCCAGCGCGACCTCGAGGGCGTAGGCGACGATCCCCCCGACGACGAGTGCGCCTAGCAGTGCCGGAAACGCCGCCGGGCCGCTCGCCAGCGCCAGCATGCCGAGAAACACGCCGTAGGCCACCGCCCAGCCCAGCCCGAGGATGGACAGGCCCAGAGGCTCGTCGTGAAAGAGCCCGTGGGGGACAACCGCCACGGGCCCGGAATCTCGGGGGCCGGTCATCGGAACCGGCCCGGATCACCGGCGCCGGGAATCGACCCGGCACCGGACAGCGACATCACTTGGACAGGCATTCGCTCATGAACTTCTTGCGGTCGGCGCCCTTCAGCGCCTTGGTCTTGGCGTCTGCATTGCAGGTCTTCATCTTCTCCTGCTGCGCGGTGAGCTCCTTCTTGACCTCTTCCTTGGCGGCGCTCAGGCACTCCTTCATGAACGTCTTGCGTGCATCGCCTTCGAGCGCCTTGGTCTTGGCCTCGGCATTGCACTCCTTCATCTTGTTCTGCTGTTCGTTCGCGGCATGGGCGGGCGCGCACGCCAGAACCGCCAGGGCGGCGATGGCGGACAACTTTGCAACGATGTTCATGAGCTTCCCCTTTGCTGTTGACGACTGGTGAAGTGATCGGCGCCTTGCGAGGCCGGTCGGGACCGGAGCGCTCGCGGAACGTCCGTGCCGACGGACGGGAGTTTCGCATCAAACGACCTCCGCGGCATCGACCCCGGAACTTTCCCCGGCCGCGCTGTCTCTGACCCGGCGTCCACCTTCTTGGGAAATCCTCCGCCATGATCCTGCGCTTCCTGCCCGCGCTGCTGCTCGCGGCAGCCATCGTCCCCGCCGATGCCTCCGCTGCCGGCTGCCCGCCCCTGCTCAACCACAAGCTGAAGACCCTCGATGGCAAGCCGCTCGACCTGTGCCAGTTCGAGAACCGACCCATCCTCGTGGTCAACACCGCGAGCAAGTGCGGCTTCACGCCGCAGTTCGAGAAGCTGGAAGGCCTCTACCGCCAGTACAAGGACAAGGGCCTCGTGGTCGTGGGATTCCCCTCCAACGACTTCCGCCAGGAACTTGCCACCAATCAGGAAGTGGGCGAGTTCTGCCGCATGACGTACGGCGTGCAGTTCCCCATGGCCGAGAAGACCTCCGTCACCGGCGACGGTGCCAGCGCCTTCTACAAGCAGCTCGCGGCCGCCACCCAGGAAGCCCCGCGCTGGAACTTCCACAAGTACCTCATCGCGCCGGACGGCCGCACGGTGTACAGCTTCCAGACCCACGTGGAGCCCGACTCGCCGCAGGTGATGGGCAAGCTGCAGGGCATGCTCGCGAAGTAGCCTCCGGCCGGAGATTCACCCTGACGCCCCGCCCCCACGGCGGGGCGTTTTGTTTTTGAGCGCTGCTTCGGTAACCTCGGGGCCGGCGCAGCCATGCCGGCTGCATGCCGCGAGGGAAGACCTGTCGGACCCGCGCGGCCGCGTTGGCGCCTGAAGCGAGTGCGGGCAAGGCGAGGCCCTGCCCGCGACTGCGCGACCCGGTCCGACCTTCCCCGACTTCCTTACCGGAGCGTCCTATCCCGTGCCTCTGCTCGACCGGGTTCTGAAGCTGCGCGCACAACAGGCTGCCGCGCCCGACGGCTCGCCGCGACCGCCTCGACGCCGTCTCCGCAAGATCCTCATCGGGGTGTTGGTGGTGTTCGTCGCACTCATCGCGTTCGGATTCTTCGCAGCACCGCCGATCCTCCACTCGCTGCTGACCTCCCGGCTCTCCGAGGAACTCGGCCGCAAGGTCACCGTAGGCGACATCCACATCAACCCGTTTGCGCTGAGCCTCGAGATCCGCGATTTCGTCATCCACGAACCCGACTCGCCACAGCGTTTCGTCGCCTTCCAGCGCCTGAAGGTGGATCTCGACGCCGAATCGATCTATCGCCGAGCGCCCGTGCTCTCCGAGGTAACGCTGGAGAAGCCGTACGTCAACGTGGTGCTCCTCGCGCGGAACCGGCTCAACTTCACCGACCTCATCGAGAAGTTCAGCAAGGACAAGAAGCCCGACGAGGAACCCGCGCGCTTCTCGGTGAACAACATCCGCATCCTGGGGGGCGAGGTCGACGTGGACGACCGTCCGCGCAAGACGAAGCATCAGGTGCGGGAACTCGCGCTCGCCGTCCCCTTCGTCTCCAACCTGCCCTACCACGGCAGCATCTTCGTGCAGCCCGCGTTCGGCGCCAGCGTGAACGGCACCCGCTTCGATCTGAAAGGCAAGTCGAAGCCATTCAGCGAATCGCGCGAGACCGATGTGGAACTCTCGCTGAAGGACCTCGACCTGCCCTATTACCTGCGCTACGTGCCGATGACGCTGCCGTACCGTATCGCCTCGGCGCGGCTCGATCTGGATGCCAGCATCGGCTTTGCGCAGCCTCCCGGCAAACCATCGCGGCTCTCGGTCACCGCCACGACCGCGCTGCGGGCCGTGCGCATCACCACCACGACCGATGCGCCGCTCGTCGCCTTCGAACGCCTGGACGTGCGGACCAAGCCCATCGACGTGTTCAGCGACGCGATCGCGGTCGCCTCGGTGAAACTCGCCGGGGCCGACGTGAATGCGATACGACAGGCGGACGGCGTCCTGAACCTCGCCATCCTCGGGGCGACTGGCAACTCCGCTGCCGCCGAAGAGAAGCCAACCGAAGCGAAGCCGGCCGGCAACGCCAAACCCAGGACGGTCACCGTAGACAAGATCGAACTGAGTGCCGCGCGCCTCCGCTTCCAGGACGACATGGTGCAGCCGGCATTCCAGACGGTCGTCGCGCCGCTCGACGTCGTTCTCGAAGGCATCTCCACCGCCACCGGGGCGCCACCCGCGCACTTGCTCCTCACGGCCACCACCGACGCGCAGGAGTCCCTCCGCATCGAGGGCACCGCGAGCGTCGCCGACAAGAGTGCGGCGATCGACGCTTCGCTCTCGCAGGTGCCGATTCCTCGCTACGCCGCGTACTACCGGAACGCCATTGCCTTCGACATCGGCTCGGGGACGCTGTCGCTTTCCGCGCACGCGGACGTCGCGGCGCCGCCGGAAGGCCTCTCGCTGCTGCTATCCAAAGGCACTCTCGATCTCACCGCGCTCCGGCTCCGGAAGGCCGGCGAGGCCGCGGACTTCCTGTCGCTCGCCCAGTTCTCGGTGAAGGACACGTCCCTGGACCTCGCGCAGCAGCGCGTCACGGTGGGCGACATCCTCGCGGACAAACTCGAAGTACACGCGCGCCGCGCCAAGAGCGGCGTGGTGAACCTCGCCACCCTCACGCCCGCGAAGCCCGTCGAGGCCAAGCCGGCGCCAGCCGCGGCTACGGACGCCGCACCCGCCCGACCGTGGGTCGTGACGCTCGCGCACGTGCTCGTCGACCGGAGCCAGCTCGAATTCCAGGACGCTGTGCCGGCGTCACCGGTGACGCTCGCGCTGAGCCCCACACGTCTGGAAGTGTCCGACCTCGTCCTCGGCGCGCCGGGTACCGCAAGACTCGCGATCAAGACTCTGCTGAACGGCAAGGGAAGCCTGGATGCCACCGGGACGTTCGCACTCGACCCGGTGACGCTGGACCTCAAGACCCGCATCGCGAACCTCGACATCCCCACCTTCCAGCCCTACTTCGCCGATCGGCTCAACATCACTCTGGCAGGCGCGCGCGTTGGCGCGGACGGACGACTCGGCGTACGCCTGCCCACGGGCAAGCCTGCGGTGATCTCCTACGAGGGCGACGCCGGCCTTTCCAAGTTCGCGGCGACCGACAATCGCTCCGGCGAAGACCTGCTTCAGTGGGATTCGCTCTTCTTCAAGGGCGTGCGCGCGAAGAGCGAACCGTTCGCCCTCGCCATCCGCGAGGTGTCACTCACGGACTTCCGCTCCCGCCTGCAGGTCAATGCGGACGGCACGCTCAACGTGCAGGGGCTCGTCGTGCAGGACCCGGCCGCCACGCCCGCGGAATCCGCAAAGGCGCCCGCGAAGGCGGGCAATCCGGCGGACACCAAGACCGCCAATGCGAGCCCCGTGCCGCGCTCCATCACCATCGACCAGGTCACGCTGCAGGGCGGTACCGTGCTCTTCAGCGACAAGCTCGTGAAGCCCAACGTGAGCGCCACGCTCACGGAGATCGGCGGCCGCATCACGGGTCTGCTGGCCGATCCGTCGACGAAGGCCGACGTGGATCTGCGCGGGCGGCTCTCCAACCAGGCCCCCCTGGAGATCACCGGCAAGGTGAACCCGCTCTCCGGCGACCTGTATGCCGATCTCAAGGTGAGCTTCCGCGACATCGAACTGCCGCCGTTTACCCCCTACTCGGGCAAGTACGCCGGCTACACCATCGAGAAGGGCAAGCTGACGCTGGATCTGCGCTACCTCATCGAGAAGCGGAAGATCAGCGCAGAAAACAAGGTGTTCATCGACCAGTTCACCTTCGGGGAGAAGGTGGAGAGCGCCGACGCCGTGAACCTGCCGGTGCAACTGGCCGTGTCGCTCCTCAAGGATCGCGACGGACGCATCAATCTCGACGTGCCCGTGTCCGGCTCGCTGGACGACCCCAAGTTCAAGCTCGGGCGCGTGATCTGGCAGGTGATCGTGAACTTGTTCACGAAAGCCGTGACCGCGCCCTTCGCCCTGCTGGGCTCGCTCATGGGCGGCAGCGGCGAGGAGCTGTCGTACCTGGAGTTCGCCCAGGGCTCGAGCACGCCGGACGACGCCGGCAACGCCAAGCTCGCGCAGCTCGCCAAGGCCCTCACCGACCGACCGGCGCTGGGGCTCGAGATCACGGGCCGGGTCGACCCGGACAACGACCGCGAGGCTCTGCGTCGAATCGCCTTCGAGAACAAGCTGAAGGCCCAGAAGTTCGCCGCCCTGAGCCGCGAGGGCCAGGCGCCGGCCTCGGTCGAGGCCACCACCTACACGCCGGACGAAGTCGAGGGCCTCCTCCGCAAGGCCTACAAGCAGGAGAAGTTTCCGAAGCCCCGCAACGCCATCGGCCTGGAGAAATCGCTGCCCGCATCTGAAATGGAGAAACTGATCCTGACCAGCATCGTGATCGCCCCCGACGACCTGCGTCAGCTGGGCCTCCAGCGCGCCCAGAGCATCAAGGATGCCCTCGTGACCCGCCACGGCATCGCCTCGGAACGCATCTTCCTCGTGGAGGCTCGTGCGGAACCCGGCGCCTCCGGCAAGGACAAAGGCAGACCGAGCCGCGCGGACTTCGTGATCCGGTGATCAACGAGTGCGTGTCGTCATCGGCCTGTGGCTATAATCGGCGCGCGGTGAGAGAGGCCTGCCGGCTCTCTTCCGCCTGATCCGGGACACGCCATCGTCAACCTCAACTCTCGCCATGGCGAGGTTCACGAAGCTGGGAGCACATCATGACCAAGACGGAACTCAAGGAACAGAACGACGCCCTGCGCAATCTCCTGATGGAGATCCGCGACATGATCGACTCCGAACTCGAAGCCATGGACGACTACGACGAGGACGAAGAAGAGGAAGAGGAAGACGAAGAAGATTGACTGATTGCCGCGCATCACGAGAGGGTTGACCGGCCTTCCTCCCCTTCTGTATAGTGCGCGGCTTTCCAAGTGGGGGTATAGCTCAGCTGGGAGAGCGCTTGCATGGCATGCAAGAGGTCAGCGG
>CAZEDA010000061.1:0-13707 GCA_964510915.1 uncultured Rhodocyclaceae bacterium
ACGTCACCTACATCGAGCCCATCGTCTGGCAGATGGTCGAGAAGATCATCGAGAAAGAGCGCCCGGATGCGCTGCTGCCCACCATGGGCGGCCAGACTGCACTCAATTGCGCGCTCGACCTCGCAAAGCACGGCGTGCTCGAGAAGTACGGCGTCGAGATGATCGGCGCCTCGCGCGAGGCCATCGACAAGGCCGAGGACCGCGAGAAGTTCAAGGCTGCGATGACCAAGATCGGGCTGCAGTCGGCGCGTTCCGCCATTGCGCACAGCCTCGAGGAGGCGCTGCAGGTCCAGGCCATGGTGGGTTTCCCCACCATCATCCGGCCGTCCTTCACGCTGGGCGGCTCCGGCGGCGGGATCGCCTACAACCGCGAAGAATTCGTCACCATCTGCGAACGGGGCCTCGAAGCCTCCCCGACCAAGGAACTCCTCATCGAGGAATCCGTGATCGGCTGGAAGGAGTTCGAGATGGAGGTCGTCCGCGACCGCCGCGACAACTGCATCATCATCTGCTCCATCGAGAACCTGGATCCGATGGGCATCCACACGGGCGACTCCATCACCGTGGCGCCCGCGCAGACGCTGACGGACAAGGAGTACCAGCTCATGCGCAACGCCTCGCTCGCGGTGCTGCGCGAGATCGGGGTGGATACCGGCGGTTCCAACGTGCAGTTCGCGATCAACCCGGCCGACGGCCGGATGATCGTCATCGAGATGAACCCGCGCGTGTCGCGTTCGTCGGCGCTGGCATCGAAGGCGACGGGTTTCCCCATCGCCAAGGTCGCGGCCAAGCTGGCCGTCGGCTACACGCTGGACGAACTCGCGAACGACATCACCGGCGGGGCGACCCCGGCGTCCTTCGAACCGTCCATCGACTACGTGGTCACCAAGGTGCCGCGTTTCGCGTTCGAGAAGTTTCCTCAGGCCGACAGCCGTCTCACCACCCAGATGAAGTCCGTGGGCGAGGTGATGGCCATCGGACGCACCTTCCAGGAATCGTTCCAGAAAGCGCTGCGCGGCCTCGAAGTGGGCGTGGATGGTCTCAACCAGAAGACCACCGACCGGGAAGTCATCGAGACCGAACTGGGCGAGGCGAAGCCCGAGCGCATCTGGTACATCGGCGATGCCTTCGAGAACGGCTTCACGCTGGAGGAAGTGCACCAGCTCACGCACATCGATCCCTGGTTCCTCGCGCAGATCAAGGAGATCGTGGACATCGAGATGGATCTCGACGACCGCGCGCTCGCCGATCTCGACGCCGCATGGCTGCGCCGCCTGAAGCGCAAGGGGTTCTCCGACCGCCGGCTCGCGAAGCTGCTCAAGACGACCGAAGATGCGGTGCGTGCCGCCCGCCATGCCTTCGGCATCCGGCCCGTGTTCAAGCGCGTCGACACCTGCGCGGCCGAGTTCGACACGCGCACGGCCTACATGTACTCCACCTACGAGGAGGAGTGCGAGTCGCGTCCGACCGACCGCCGCAAGGTCATCGTGCTCGGCGGCGGGCCCAACCGCATCGGCCAGGGCATCGAATTCGACTACTGCTGCGTGCATGCCGCGCTGAGTCTGCGGGAAGACGGGTACGAGACCATCATGGTCAACTGCAACCCCGAGACCGTCTCCACCGACTACGACACCTCCGACCGGCTGTACTTCGAACCGCTCACGCTCGAGGACGTCCTCGAGATCGTGCACGTGGAGAAGCCCTTCGGCGTCATCGTGCAGTACGGCGGGCAGACGCCGCTCAAGCTGGCGCGGGATCTCGAGCGCAACGGTGTGCCCATCATCGGCACCACGCCCGACATGATCGACTGCGCGGAAGATCGCGAGCGCTTCCAGCAGCTGCTGCATTCACTGAATCTCAAGCAGCCGCCCAACCGGACCGCCCGTGAACCTGCCCAGGCGATCGCGCTGGCGCAGGAGATCGGCTATCCGCTGGTGGTGCGCCCGTCCTATGTGCTGGGCGGTCGCGCGATGGAGATCGTCCATCAGCAGGCGGACCTCGAACGCTACATGCGCGAGGCGGTCCGGGTGAGCAACGACAGCCCCGTGCTGCTCGACCGCTTCCTCAACGACGCGATCGAAGTCGATGTGGACGCCATCTCCGACGGCAAGCGGGTCCTGATCGGCGGGATCATGGAGCACATCGAGCAGGCCGGCGTGCACTCCGGCGACTCCGCGTGCTCGCTGCCTCCCTTCAGCCTGTCGCCCGAGATGCAGGAGGAACTCCGCCGGCAGACGATCGCGATGGCCCGGGGCCTCAACGTGGTCGGACTGATGAACGTCCAGTTCGCGATCCAGGACAAGACCGTCTACGTGCTGGAAGTGAACCCGCGGGCATCGCGTACCGTGCCGTACGTGTCCAAGGCCACCGGATTGCCTCTCGCCAAGATCGCTGCCCGCTGCATGGTCGGCCGTACGCTCGATCAGCAGGGCATCGCCGGCGAGGTGGTGCCGCCCTACTACTCCGTAAAGGAAGCGGTATTCCCCTTCATCAAGTTCCCGGGCGTCGACACGATCCTCGGGCCGGAGATGAAGTCCACCGGGGAAGTGATGGGGGTCGGCGAAACTTTCGCCGAGGCGTTCGTGAAATCCCAGCTCGCCGCCGGCGTGCGCATGCCGAAATCGGGCAAGGTGTTCATCAGCGTGCGGAACTCCGACAAGCCCAAGGTGCTCGAAGTGGCACGGGTGCTGTCCGAGATTGGCTTCACGCTCTGCGCCACCCGCGGGACGGCTGCCTACCTGAACGAGAACGGCATTTCGACCACCTCTGTGAACAAGGTGATGGAAGGTCGCCCGCATGTGGTCGACATGATCAAGAATGGCGACATCGTGATGATCATCAACACGGTCGAGGATCGTCGCAACGCCATCCAGGATTCCTACTCCATACGCCGCTCCGCTCTGCAGGGCCGCGTGACGTACTACACGACCATCGCCGGTGCGAGA
Source organism: uncultured Rhodocyclaceae bacterium (assembly GCA_964510915.1). Taxonomy (GTDB): domain Bacteria; phylum Pseudomonadota; class Gammaproteobacteria; order Burkholderiales. Next base: position 2,946 of record CAZEDA010000061.1, read on the forward strand.
GCGGCATGCACCGGCATGCAGAACATGCGCGAGCTGACCCCCTATTCCGTACAGGCACTCCACGCGCGTCTCGCCTGATCGCCACCGCCCCAGACAAAGGAGTTCCATCCATGGCCAAGATCCCACTGACGGTGGTCGGCGCCGAGTTGCTCCGCCAGGAACTGCACACGCTGAAGACCGTTGAACGTCAGCAGGTGATCCAGGCGATCGCGGAGGCGCGCGCGCAAGGCGATCTCTCCGAGAACGCGGAGTACGACGCCGCGAAGGAACGGCAGAGCTTCATCGAGGGGCGGATCGCGGAACTCGAAAGCAAGATCTCGAACGCCCAGATCATCGACCCGAAGCTGCTGGACGCCGAAGGCCGCTGCGTGTTCGGCGCCACGGTGGAACTCCAGGATACGTCCACCGAAGACGTGCTCACCTTCCAGATCGTCGGCGACGACGAGGCCGACATCAAGCTCGGCAAGATCTCCATCAGTTCCCCCATCGCCCGTGCCCTCATCGGCAAGTACGCCGGGGATCTCGCCGAAGTGCAGGCTCCAGCCGGCATCAAGGAGTACGAGATCCTGGACGTGAAGTACATCTGAGCCGGAGCGCCGTGCGCAAACTGCTGGGTGCCGTAGACCGTATTGCCGTTGCACTCTGGGCAGGCGGCCTCTGGGTCGTAGGATTTCTCGTGGCGCCCCTGCTGTTCCGCCATGCCCCCGACCGGCAGATCGCCGGAGATCTCGCGGGGACGATGTTCACGGCGATGTCCTTCGTGGGTCTGGGTTGCGCCACCTATCTGCTGGTCTACCGGGTGGCGAACGATGGTCTGCGTGCGCTCCGGCAGCCGATGTTCTGGGTGGTCATTGCGATGGTGGCCCTGGTGATTGCCGGTCAGTTCGGCGTGCAGCCGATCCTCGCCGGGCTCAAGGAGCAGGCATTGCCGCGACAGGTGATGGAAAGCGTGTTTCGGGACCGCTTCGCCACCTGGCACGGTGTGGCAAGCATCCTTTACCTGGTGGAGAGCGCTCTGGCCGCAGGGCTGGTCCTTCTCAGCGGGAAGTCCCGCTGAATCCGCAGCGGGAGCGTCAGACGCCGCCCTGGAAACTGCGTTTTGTCGCGCGGGCTCCGCGGGGGCGCGCGGTACGGCGTACCGGCTGGTCCTCGGGGGGCGGCGCCTCGCGAAACAGCACCAGCATGCGTCCGATCGACTGCACCGCGTCTGCCCCTAGCGAACTGCAGATTTCTTCCAGCATGAGCGTCCGCGTCTCGCGGTCCTCGCCCGCCACCTGCACCTTGATGAGTTCGTGCGCCTTGAGCGACTGGTCGATCTCCTTCAGAACCGAGGGTGACAGGCCGTTACCACCGATGATGACCACGGGATGGAGAGCGTGTGCTCGCGCTTTCAAGGACTTGCGTTGCTGTGCTGTGAGGGGCATGGTGTCGGGACTCCAATTGCCGGATTGTAGCCTGCGATGAGTCAGACGAAGACCAGCAAGGCCTGGTTGCGGCGGCACGTGACGGACCCGTGGGTCCAGAAATCGAAGGCTGAAGGCTTCCGGGCCCGTTCGGCGTACAAGCTGAAACAGATCGACGAGAAGGAAAAGATCCTCTCCCGCGGTCAGTTCGTGGTGGATCTGGGCGCCGCGCCCGGGGGATGGTCACAGGTGGCGGCGCAGGCAGTGGGACCGACCGGAGCCGTTCTGGCCGTCGATCTCCTGGAGATGGAGCCGGTACCTGGGGTGCGATTCATCCAGGGGGACTTCGAGACCGAAGAAGTTCTGCGGGAAGTGACATCCGCTCTGGGGGGCCGACCCGTAGATCTTGTGCTCTCGGACATGGCCCCCAACTTCAGCGGTATCGGGGCGGTGGACCAGGCCAGGACAGCCGGGCTTGCGGAGCTGGCGATGGAGTTTGCCGAGCAGGTCCTGGCCCCGAACGGCGCCATCGTCCTCAAGGTGTTCCACGGCGTCGGCTTCGACGATCTGCTGAAGCGCCTTCGCAGCCGTTTCGTGAAGGTTGCGATCCGGAAGCCGGACGCTTCCCGCAAGGAAAGCAGCGAAACGTACTTCGTCGCCAGAGGATTGCGTGATCCCCGCCCGGCGAGGGGGAACGAATTGGGATTAGAATCGGACCAATAGGCGTGGCGGGGTTTTCCGCTTTGGCGGGCCCGGGTGACGTCGTGAAGGAGCTATCTTGAACAATCTCATCAAGAACGTGGCGATCTGGCTGGTCATAGCCCTGGTCCTCATGACTGTCTTCAACCAGTTCAGCCAGCGCCAGAGCCCGCAGCAGGCCATGGAGTACTCCCAGTTCATCGAGGAGGTCAAGCGGGGCCACGTCGCCAAGGTCACCATCGAGGGTCGGGTCCTCAAGTGGACCAACACCGAAGGGCGGCGCTTCACGACCTATCAGCCGTCCGATCCCTGGATGGTGAGCGATCTGCTGAAGGCCGGCGTCATCATCGAGGCCAAGCCCGATGAAGAGCCGTCGCTGCTCATGAACATCTTCGTGTCCTGGTTCCCGATGCTGCTGCTGATCGGAGTCTGGATATTCTTCATGCGGCAGATGCAGGGCGGCGGGCGCGGCGGTGCGTTCTCCTTCGGCAAGAGTCGGGCGCGCATGCTGGACGAGAGCAACAACCAGGTCACGTTCGCCGACGTGGCCGGCTGCGAGGAAGCCAAGGAGGAAGTCGCGGAACTCGTCGACTTCCTGCGCGACCCGAGCAAGTTCCAGAAGCTCGGCGGACGGATCCCGCGCGGCGTGCTGATGGTCGGCTCGCCCGGTACCGGCAAGACGCTGCTCGCCCGCGCCATCGCCGGTGAGGCCAAGGTCCCGTTTTTCTCCATCTCCGGTTCGGACTTCGTCGAAATGTTCGTCGGCGTCGGTGCCGCCCGGGTACGGGACATGTTCGAGCAGGCCAAGAAGCACGCGCCCTGCATCGTGTTCATCGACGAAATCGACGCCGTGGGCCGTCAGCGCGGCGCCGGTCTCGGCGGTGGTAACGACGAGCGCGAGCAGACCCTCAACCAGCTCCTGGTCGAGATGGACGGCTTCGAGGCCACTTCCGGCGTCATCGTGATCGCCGCGACCAACCGCCCGGACGTCCTGGACCCCGCGCTGCTGCGTCCCGGCCGGTTCGACCGTCAGGTGGTCGTGCCGCTACCGGATATCCGGGGACGCGAACAGATCCTGATGGTGCACATGCGCAAGGTCCCCGTGGCGCCAGATGTTCGCGCGGACATCCTCGCCCGTGGCACGCCGGGATTCTCCGGCGCCGACCTCGCGAACCTTGTGAACGAAGCGGCGCTGTTCGCCGCCCGGGGCAACAAGCGCCTGGTCGACATGGACGACTTCGAGCGCGCCAAGGACAAGATCTACATGGGCGCCGAACGCAAGTCCATGGTGATCTCCGAGGAAGAGCGCACGATGACGGCGTACCACGAGTCCGGTCATGCCGTGGTGGCAAAGCTTCTGCCCCGCGTCGATCCGGTCCACAAGGTCACGATCATTCCGCGCGGGCGGGCCCTCGGCGTCACCTGGATGCTTCCCGAACGAGACAGTCTTGGCACCGATCGCGAGAAGATGCTGCAGAACATCTCGATGGCCCTCGGCGGGCGCATCGCGGAAGAGGTGTTCATGAACCGCATGACGACCGGGGCGAGCAGCGATTTCGAGAACGCCACCCGCACGGCCCGCGACATGGTCACCCGCTACGGCATGTCGGATGCCCTGGGCACGATGGTGTATGGCGAGAACGAAGGGGAAGTCTTCCTCGGCCGTTCGATCACCACGCACAAGAATCTGTCCGAAGCCACCATGCAGAAGGTCGACGGCGAGATCCGTCGGATCATCGACGAGCAGTACTCGGTCGCCCGCAAGCTGATCGAGGACAATCGGGACAAGGTTGAAGCCATGACCCGCGCCCTGCTCGAATGGGAAACCCTGGACGCCGAACAGGTGAACGACATCATGGCCGGCCGTCCGCCGCGCCCCCCGCGGCCGGCGAGTGCGCCGCCCTCGCCCCCTCCGCAGGACAACAACACGCCTTCACCGGCGCCCACGACGACCCCGGCCCGAGAGGCCTGAGTCCGACGTGGCTCGAGCATCAGGCAGGCGGGGCTTCGGCCCCGCCTTTTTTCTTTGGGAGATCGGTTTTGCGGGAGGCGGTGCTTTTGCGCGACCGCGGTTTCGAGCATTTCGCAGTCCATCTTCCTCAACAGCATGGAACGTGACGTAAGTGTCTGCTAGCACACAACAGGGTCTGCCCGGTGCCGTTCTCAAGGCAGGTCGGTTCGAGTTCCCCCTGGATCGCCCTCTCATCATGGGTGTCCTGAACGTCACGCCCGATTCCTTCTCCGATGGCGGACGCTTTCTCGACCGCGATGCCGCCCTCGAGCAGGCCCGGCGCCTCATCGACGAGGGGGCTGACATCCTCGATGTGGGCGGAGAGTCCACCCGTCCGGGGGCCCCGGAAGTGTCGGTGGCCGACGAACTGCGGCGAATCCTGCCCGTGGTGGGGGCGCTGGCCGGCACCTTCCCCGTGTCCGTGGATACCAGCAAGCCCGACGTCATGCGGGAAGTCCTGAATCTGGGCGTGGCAATGATCAACGATGTCATGGCGCTGCGTGCTCCGGGCAGCCTGGAGGCGGTTGCCCTCACGGACGCGGCTGTCTGCCTGATGCACATGCAGGGAACCCCGCGGACCATGCAGCAGAACCCCGTTTACGACGATGTCGTGACCGAAGTCGGGGATTTTCTGGAAGGGCGGGCCCAAGCGGCCCAGGCCGCGGGGATCCGGCAGGAACGGATCGTGATTGACCCGGGATTCGGGTTCGGCAAGACGACCGCGCACAACTTGAGTCTGCTCCGGCAACTGGGCGCGCTTCGTGCGCGTGGCTGGCCGGTACTCGCGGGGCTGTCGCGCAAGTCCATCCTCGGGAAGATCGCCGGCCGTCATCTGGGCGATCGACTGCACGCCAGCGTGGCGGCAGCGCTCCTGGCGGTGGAAAGAGGGGCAGCCATCGTCCGGGTCCATGATGTAGGCCCGACCCGCGACGCCCTGCAGATATTGCGATCCGTACTAGACGACAGGTTTTCGATCGAATGAGCGCAAGAAAGTATTTCGGTACCGATGGAATCCGGGGCAAGGTCGGCGAGCCGCCCATCACGCCCGAGGTGGTGATGCATCTCGGCTATGCCGCCGGGGAAGTGCTGTCGAAGGAAGCTCCGCCCGGCGCCCACGCCGCGGTGCTCATCGGCAAGGACACGCGTATCTCAGGCTATCTGCTGGAATCGGCTCTCCAGGCCGGTCTCGCGGCAGCCGGGGTCGATGTCATGCTGGCCGGCCCCATGCCGACGCCGGCCATCGCCTACCTCACGCGGGCATTGCGCCTCTCAGCCGGGGTCGTGATCAGCGCGTCACACAATCCCTACGACGACAACGGCATCAAGTTCTTCGGCGCGAACGGCTACAAGCTGCCCGACGAAGTGGAGCGCCGCATCGAAGAGCGCCTTGGCGCCCCGATGCATTGCCGGCCCTCCGCGGAGCTCGGCAAGGCCAGGCGGGTGGTGGAAGCCGACGGCCGATACATCGAGTTCTGCAAGAGCACCTTCCCGAGCGACCGGAATCTCCGTGGCCTGAAGATTGTCGTCGACTCCGCCAACGGTGCGGCGTACCACGTTGCCGGACCGGTTCTCCACGAACTGGGGGCCGACGTGATCGAAGTCGCCAATCACCCGGACGGCTTCAACATCAATGCCGATTGCGGGGCCACGAAACCCAAGTTCATCGCCGGCAAGGTTCGTGAACATGGCGCCCATCTGGGTCTGGCCCTGGACGGTGACGGCGATCGGCTGATCATGGTCGATGCCGAAGGGCGGATTTTCGACGGTGACGAACTCCTCTATGTGATCGCGCGCCATCGCCGCAAGGCCGGGCAGATGGCGGGTGGCCTGGTGGGGACAGTCATGACCAACTTCGGGATGGAAAAGGCGCTCGGCCAGCTCGGGATCGACTTTGCCCGGGCCGCGGTCGGCGACCGGTATGTCCTTGAAATGATGCTGGAGAAGGGCTGGCAGCTTGGCGGGGAGAACTCCGGTCACATCGTCTGTCTCGACAAGCACACCACGGGTGACGGCCTTATTTCGGGCCTGCAGGTCTTGAACGCCCTGACCAGCGCCGGGGAAAGTCTGTCGGAGGCCTGTCGTGATCTCCGTCTGGTTCCCCAGAAACTGATCAACGTGCCCGTGAAGCGTGGCTTCGACTTCCGGTCCTCCCCCGAAGTCCTGGCTGCCGTGCGGCAGGCGGAGGCTCAGCTGCAGCGCCGCGGACGCGTTCTCCTGCGCCCTTCGGGCACCGAGCCCGTGCTCCGGGTCATGGTGGAAGGGGAGGAGGAGGCCGAAGTCCTGTCGCTGGCCCACCGCATCGCCGATGTCGTCAAGGGCATTCCCGCCGCCGCCTGATTCCGGCGGGAGAGACGCCCGGGCCGGCGTCCCTCCTGCTCTTCGTGCAATGAAACTGTCACAATAGCGCCATACACTCTCCTCGCCTCTGGGGTTCTACCCCGTCACAGGAGATTTCAAGATGGTTCTTCGCGCTGTTGTCTCTCCGGTCGTCACCGCGTTCCTGGTGCTCGGCGGGCTGTCCGTGTCCCCGCTGTCCTTTGCCCGGGAGACCGTGCAGATCGACGGCTCCTCCACCGTGTTCCCGATCACCGAGGCCGTTGCCGAGGACTTCCAGGCATCCAAGCGCGGCAAGATCCGCGTGACCGTCGGCATTTCAGGCACGGGCGGGGGCTTCAAGAAGTTCTGCCGCGGCGAGACTGACATCTCCAATGCGTCCCGCCCCATCCTCGCCAGGGAAATGGAGGAATGCAAGAAGACGGGCGTCCAGTACATTGAGTTGCCGGTTGCCTACGACGCCCTGACGGTTGTCATCAACCCCAAGAATGACTGGCTCAAGTCCATCACGGTCGCGGATCTGCGCAAGCTCTGGGAGCCCGCGGCGCAAGGCAAGATCACCAAGTGGAAGCAGGTCAACGGCCAGTGGCCGGACCAGGGTGTCAAGCTGTTCGGACCCGGAGCGGATTCGGGCACCTTCGACTACTTCACCGAGGCGATCAACGGCCGTGCCAAGGCGAGCCGAGGCGACTACACCGCCGCCGAGGATGACAACATCCTCGTCCAGGGCGTCGCACGCGACGTCAACGGACTGGGATACTTCGGGTATGCCTACTATTTCGAGAACAAGGACAAGCTGAAGGCGCTTCCCATCATCAATCCGAAGACCAATCAGCCGGTGCTGCCGTCGATGGAATCGGTGATGGACGGAAGCTACCAGCCGCTGGCCCGACCGATCTTCATCTACGTGAATGCCAACTCCCTGCAGCGCCCCGAGGTGAAGGAGTTCGTCGAGTACTATATGAAGAACTCGGAGGGGCTGATCCGGGAAGTGAAGTACGTGCCGCTGCCCCCTAAGGCGTACGCATACAATATCGAAGTGCTCAACAAGAAGATTCTGGGCACGAAGTTCGGCGGTGAGAACAAGGTCGGCCTCACCATCGAAGAGCTGATGAAGATGGAAGCCAAGCTGTAGCCTCGCACCAGTGCAAGGGGTCGGGGAGTGACGCAAGTCGCTCCCCTTTTCGTTCGTTCCGGGGAGCTGCGGTCCGTCGTCAGGCGGGCCGGTGAACGCATGACAACCGTTACGCAGGACCAAAGCGTCAGCGACCGCCTGCAACGGCGGGCTTCGCGGCACGTGAAGGAAAGGATCATCGAGAGCATCCTGCTGTTCGCAGCGATGTTCTCCGTCTTCGTCACACTCGGCATCGTCTGGGTGCTGGTCAGCGAGTCGTTCCAGTTCTTCACTCATGTTTCCATCTGGGACTTCCTGACGGATACCCAATGGACCCCCCTGTTCGACGACGCTCACTACGGCATCATGGTGCTGCTGTCTGGCACGCTGGTGAGTTCTCTCGTCGCGCTCGCCGTCGCGATCCCGCTCGGCACGATCATCGCCATCTATCTGTCGGAGTTCGCTCCCTTTTCGCTGCGGGAGGTCGCCAAGCCGTTTCTTGAACTGCTGGGCGGTGTGCCGACGGTGGTGTACGGCTATTTCGCGCTCCTGTATGTCACGCCCGCGCTTCAGTACTTCTATCCCGAACTGCCCGGCTTCAATCTTCTGTCGGCCGGACTGGTCATGGGCATCATGATCATTCCCTACGTCAGTTCCGTCAGCGAAGATGCGATGCGCTCGGTTCCGATGAGCATGCGCGAGGGGTCCTACGCAATGGGGGCGACCCGTTTCCAGACCGCGGTGCGTGTGGTGACGCCGGCTGCCCTCTCCGGTATCGCGGCGGCCTACATTCTCGGGATCTCGCGAGCAGTCGGCGAAACGATGATTCTCGCCATCGCCGCGGGCATGCAGCCCAATCTCACCTGGAATCCCGCGGAGCCCGCAGCCACGATCACGGCATTCATCGTGCAGGTGGCCCTGGGGGATCTTCCGCACGGATCCATCGGTTACCAGACCATCTTCGCGGCGGGCCTGACGCTCATGCTGCTCACGCTCGCGTTCAATGTGCTGGGGCACCTGCTCCGGCGTCGGTTCCGTCAGGCTTATTGAGATGCTGAAACAGGACGTCAACGAGATACGAGCGCTCATCGCCCGCCACAAGCGGCGGGACATGATGTTCGCGATGCTGGGCCTGGTGGCGCTGATGATCGGGGTGCTGACTTTCCTGGCGCTGTTCCTCGGCATGGTGATCGACGGCCTGCCGAGACTGTCCCTCGATTTCTTCACGCACTTCCCGTCGCGCCGTGCCGAGAACGCCGGCATTCTGTCCGCCTGGGTCGGCACCACCCTCGTGATGGTGGTCACGGCAGTGGCCGCGATTCCCCTTGGCGTCGGCGCCGCGGTGTATCTCGAGGAGTACGCCCCGAAGAACTGGATGACCGACATCATCGAGATCAACGTCACGAATCTCGCGGGCGTACCGTCGATCGTCTACGGCCTGCTGGCGCTCGGCCTGTTCGTGTACACGTTCGGTCTTGGGCAGAGCATCCTGTCCGCGGGCCTCACACTGGCGCTTCTCATCCTGCCGATCGTCATCGTCGCGACGCGGGAATCGATCCGCTCGATCCCGGGTGCCATTCGCGAGGGCGCCTACGCGCTCGGCGCGACCAAGTGGCAGACCACGGCGGATCACATCCTGCCCTACTCGGCGCCTGGCATCATGACCGGCATCATCATCGGGATGGCCCGGGCCATCGGCGAGACGGCACCAATCATCACCATCGGCGCGCTCACCTTCATCGCATTCCTTCCCGAGCCACCCGTCCAGTCGACTTTCCCGTATCTGTCCTTCGAATGGCTGCTGTCTCCCTTCACCGTGATGCCGATCCAGATGTTCAACTGGACCTCGCGCCCGGAGGCCGCGTTCCATCAGAATGCGGCGGCTGCCGGCCTTGTCCTGGTCGTCATGACGCTGTCCATGAACGGGCTGGCAATCTTCATCCGCTATCGTCTGCGCAAGAACATCAAATGGTGACCGGTCGTCATGTCCAAGATCACTGAAGGTCGCACCGCGATCGCCGACCTGAAGGTCAAGGCGGAAGCGAAGAATCTGAACTTCTACTACGGGGCGTTCCACGCCCTGAAGAACATCGCGATGCCGATATACGAGCGCAAGGTGACTGCGCTGATCGGGCCTTCCGGCTGTGGGAAGTCCACGTATCTGCGCTGCTTCAACCGGATGCACGATCTGTATCCCGGCAATCGGTACGAGGGCGAGATCCGTCTCTATCCCGACAACACGAATCTGCTGCACGCGCAGGTGGACCCCATCGAGGTCCGGATGCGGATCAGCATGGTGTTCCAGAAACCCAATCCGTTCCCGAAGTCCATTTACGAGAACGTCGCCTACGGACTGAGGGTGCGCGGCGTCCGCAGCGTCGCGATCCTGGATGAGAAGGTGGAGCAGGCACTTCGCGGCGCCGCGCTGTGGGACGAGGTGAAGGATCGGCTGCAGGATCTGGCCTTCAATCTTTCGGGCGGTCAGCAGCAGCGTCTGTGCATTGCCCGCGCGCTCGCTACGGAGCCGGAAATCCTGCTGTTCGATGAGCCGACGTCCGCCCTGGATCCGATCGCCACGGCGAGCATCGAGGAACTCATCGCCGACCTGAAGGACAAGGTGACGATTCTGATCGTTACGCACAACATGCAGCAGGCTGCCCGTGTGTCCGATTTCACTGCATACATGTACCTCGGCGAGATGATCGAGTTCGATGCCACGGACACCATCTTCATCAAGCCGAAGAACAAGGCAACCGAAGACTACATCACCGGCCGTTTCGGCTGACCGCCGTGCCCCTCCCGCCCGGTTTCGCCGGGCGCCTTCAGTCCGTTGTGCGACGCAGCAGCGTTGACCCGTCGGGCCCGCGCCGAGTAAACTCGCGGGGTTTCGTCACTCCGGGCCTCGCATGCGCTCCAAGTTCGTTGCCGGCAACTGGAAGATGAACGGAAGCCTCGCGGCCAACGCCGCGTTGCTGGAGGCTCTGGCATCCGGGAGCCGCGGAATGCGGTCCGGGACGATGGCAGTCATGGCGCCGTTTCCCTACCTTGCTCAGTGTGAAGCCGGACTTTCCGGCAGCGGTGTTCGGTGGGGCGCGCAGGACGTGAGCGAACACGCCTCCGGCGCCTTCACCGGTGAAGTGTCCGGTGCCATGCTCCGGGAGTTCGGTTGCAGTTTCGTGCTGGTCGGGCATTCGGAAAGGC
>CAZEDA010000062.1:0-13691 GCA_964510915.1 uncultured Rhodocyclaceae bacterium
GTCAGGTTGATGCGCTGCACCTCGCCGCCGGACAGCGTGCGCGACTGGCGATCCAGGGTGAGATAGCCGAGGCCCACTTCGAGCAGGTAGCCGAGCCGTGCCCGGATGTTCACGAGCAGCAGGTCCATTGCCTCCGCTTCGGATCCGCGCACGCCCTTGATGTCGGCGTGCAGCTCGTCGAAGAAAATCTTCAGCTTCGAGATCGGCAGCAGCATCAGGTCGTGAATCGACAGACCCGGCAGCGCGGCCAGGGTCTCCGCTGACCACGCCACCCCGTTCGGGGCATGTCGTCGCGCAGCGGGGAGCACACGCTCGGCCTGTGCGTGACTGCCCAACCGCCACAGCAACCCCGGAAGCTGCAGGCGCGCGCCGCCGCACGACTCGCAGGGCGTGTAGGCGCGATAGCGGGAGAGAAGCACACGGATGTGCATCTTGTAGGCCTTGGACTCGAGCCACGCGAAGAAATGGCGCACGCCGTACCAGGACCCCGGCCAGGACTTGTCCCAGTTCTTCCAGTCGGCATCCCCCTCCAGGACCCATTCGCGGTGCTCGGGGCTCATGTCGCGCCAGGCAATGTCAAGCGGCACACCGCGCTTTCGCGCGTACTTCTCCAGATCTTCCTGGCATTCGCGGAAGCTCTGGGTCTGCCACGGCTTGATGGCTCCGTCAGCCAGGGTCTTGGCGGTATCGGGAACGATGAGCGCGAAATCGATCCCGATCACCCGTCCGAAGCCGCGGCACTCCTGGCACGCTCCGAGCGGGGAGTTGAACGAGAACAGGCTCGGCACCGGCTCCTGATAGGAAATGTCGCAATCCGGGCAGTGGAGGGCCGTCGAATAGCGCCAGGGTTCCGGCGCGGGCGCAGAGTCACCCGTCGCCGTTGCTTCATCGGTGTCGGGCAGGGGATGCACGTCGACGCGGCCGTTGCCCACGCGAATGGCCGCCTCCAGAGCTTCGCCGAGCCGCGCGGGCTCGACATTCGACAGTCGGAAGCGGTCCTGGATCATGTCCAGTCGGCGGCCCGACCGGCTGTGCACTCTGGTGTACCCCTGGACAGCCAGCGCCTGCAGGATCTCCGCCTCCTCGAAGTTCGGGGGAATCTCGACCGGGAAGGTCAGCACCAGTCGCGGGTCCTCCAGTCGTCCTGCACGCGCCGCCATGTCGGCTGCGATCGTCGCGGGATCATCCCGGCGGACTTCCCGGCCGCACCCCCTGCAGTGGAGATGCGCTACGCGAGCGAACAACAGCTTCAGGTGGTCGTTCAGTTCCGTCATCGTCCCGACGGTGGATCGGGAAGTGCGGACGGGATTGGTCTGGTCGATGGCGATCGCCGGCGGCACACCTTCGATGCGATCGACCTGCGGCTTGTCCATCCGGTCGAGGAACTGCCGCGCGTAGGGCGAGAACGTCTCCACATAGCGGCGCTGCCCCTCCGCGTAGAGAGTGTCGAACACGAGGGACGACTTGCCTGATCCGGACACTCCCGTCACGACGACGAGTTCGTTCAGCGGGATGCTCAGGGTCAGGTCGCGGAGGTTGTTCTGGCGGGCGCCGTGGATGACGATCGAATGACGGGAGGACGTGTCGGACATGGTGCTCTGGGGGAGGTCGCAGGGGGTCGCCTGGGCGATCGGACGGACCCTGTTGAATGCCGCCCGAAGTGTCTCGATGGTAACCCGTCGCATGCCGGGGATCGCCTTCGACCGGCGTCGGTGTCCAAGGCGACCGCGGCCGCCCGCCAGCCCCTACCCTGCCGCCGGAGGGTCGGATATGCCACTAATGTGGCATTGCTGCGTCCGGTTGCCCCGGACATTCTTCCTGCCATTCGTCCCACGCCATAACAACGAAAGGAAGGAAGACCATGGACATGACGACACCAGAAGGCCTCGGCCACCCCGCTCGCCCCGCACTGCCGTTTCCTCCGGGCCTCGTTCCGGATCCCGACGGCCACCGCTGCTCCAGTCCGGCCGATTTCTTCTTTCAGCATGCCGCCGAGGCGGTGATCTTCACGGACGCCCAGGGAGCCGTCGTCCACCAGAATGCGGCGGCAGAGCGCCTGATCGCCCGCAGCGAGGGTCTGGCCATTCTTCCCGACGGCATGCTCGTCACGGCAGACCGCGCATCCAACGCCCGGCTGTCCCGCCTGGTGGGCCTGGTCGCGCGGTCGGCACAGAACGCCACTGGAAGCCAGGAGGGGGTCGTCGCGGTCAAGCGTCCGCGTGGACAGATGCCTCTCCTCATTTCCGTCAAGACCTTGCCGCGACCTTTCCTGGCCACGCCATCCCTGCGCGAGGTGTCGGCGATGATCACGTTCGCCGACCCGGATACACCGCCGCCGTCGCTGGTGGACCCGGTCGCCGAGGTCTTCGGGCTGACCCAGGCGGAACGCCGAGTCGTAGCGGGCGTGCTGGAGGGCCTGAAAGCGCGGGAGATTTCCGCGCGGCTCGGCATCAGTATCAATACTGTGAACACGCACGTGAAGAGGGTTTATGCCAAGACCGGCGTGCGACGCCACGGCGACCTGATCCGGTTGTGCATGCATCTGGCGCTGTCCATCCGTCCGACCGACCCTCTCACAGACTAGCCCCCGAGCGCTCGAACTGGCGGCATCGCCCTCCCCGGGGCGGCGCCGCTGCCGTTTTTGGGAGCGCTACGCCCGGCGTCGACGCGATGCCGGGCGCAGGGCTTCAGACTTTTCGACGCCCGCCAGTACTTCGCAACTCGCGAAATCAACCACTTGCCGCATCGCAACGTCATGCTCCGCGCCGACGCCGTCCGACACGCGTGTCGTCTCGTCGGGTAGTCGTCGGGTAGTGACTGAGCACGCATCAGAATCGTCAGCGCGGAACCGAACTGGTGCATTCCGTCAGCCGTTGTCCTGATTGACGACCGATCGTGCCGACCCTCACCTTTGGCACTCCGCCGCTCGAAGCGATCCGGCAGCCCGGAAATCGCGCCTCGGTCATCGCTGTGCCAGACGCAGCGCCCTCGCGAACCAGATCTGCGCGTCGGCCGCTCGCAAAGTTTTTCTCAATATCCACGCTCGCGTAACCGAAAGTAGTCTCAAGCGTTGTGCGCATCGGGAACTGGCCGGCCATTGCACGACCAAAGTCTGCGTGCCCGTTCGAGTTCCCCGGCCTGAATTGCGCCCGATCGCCACGTGAGCCCGGTTCTTGCGAGCGACCGGGAAAGCTGGTCTGCGCTGCAACGACTGGCAGGCAATCCTGACCGCGGATCGCCTGCCGTCGACGAAATCAAGGAGGTTGACGCATGAACATCCTGGACAGTTTTCGCGACAGCTATCTTCAAGCGCGCGATGAGGAAATGTCCCTCGAGGACTACCTCGCGCTCTGCAAGCAGGACCCTCTCGTGTACGCCTCTCCGGCCGAGCGGATGCTCGCCGCGGTCGGCGAGCCCGAGATCGTCGACACCCGCAACGACCCGCGGCTGTCGCGCATCTTCTCCAACCGCCTGATTCGCCGATACCCTGCCTTCCGTGAGTTCTACGGAATGGAAGACGTCATCTCCCAGATCGTGGCGTTCTTCAAGCACGCGGCCCAGGGCCTGGAAGAACGCAAGCAGATTCTCTATCTGCTCGGCCCGGTGGGCGGCGGCAAGTCATCGATCGCCGAGCGCCTCAAGACACTGATGGAGGCCCACCCGATCTACGTGTTGAAGGGCTCCCCGATCAATGAGTCGCCGCTGAGCCTGTTCTCGCCGGAACGCGACGGGGCAGCCCTCGAGAAGGAGTTCGGCATCCCGCGTCGGTATCTGAATGGCATAGCCTCTCCCTGGGCCATCAAGCGCCTGGCGGAGTTCGATGGCGACCTGCGCAAGTTCAGAGTGGCGCGTGTGCAGCCGTCCGTGCTGCGCCAGATCGCCATCGCCAAGACCGAACCCGGCGACGAGAACAATCAGGACATTTCCAGTCTGGTGGGCAAGGTCGATATCCGGAAGCTCGAAAGCTACGGGCAGGACGATCCTGACGCCTACTCCTACTCCGGCGGGCTGTGCCTCGCGAACCAGGGTCTGCTCGAATTCGTTGAGATGTTCAAGGCGCCGATCAAGATGCTCCACCCGTTGCTCACAGCGACGCAGGAGGGCAACTTCAAGGGCACAGAAGGATTCTCGGCGATCCCGTTCCAGGGGATCATCATGGCCCACTCGAACGAATCCGAGTGGCAGAGTTTCCGCAACAACAAGCACAACGAAGCCTTTCTGGACCGCGTCTACATCGTCAAGGTCCCGTATTGCCTTCAGGTTTCCGAGGAAGTGCGCATCTACCAGAAGCTGTTGAAACACAGCTCGCTCGCTGGCGCGCCCTGCGCACCCGGCACGCTGGACATGATGGCGCAGTTCTCGGTGCTGACGCGCCTGCGAGAGCCCGAGAACTCGAGCATCTACTCGAAGATGCGTGTCTACGACGGCGAAAGTCTCAAGGACACCGATCCGTCCGCCAAGTCCTTCCAGGAGTACCGGGACTACGCCGGCGTGGATGAAGGCATGACCGGCTCTTCGACCCGGTTCGCCTACAAGGTGCTGTCTGCCGTGTTCAACTACGACCAGACTGAGGTGGCAGCAAACCCGGTCCACCTCATGTACGTCCTGGAGCAGAGAATTCTCCGCGAGCAGCTGCCGGAAGAGATCCAGCGCCGGTACCTCGAGTACATCAAGGGCTGGCTCGCGCCCCGCTATGCGGAGTTCATCGGCAAGGAAATCCAGACGGCCTATCTCGAGTCGTACTCGGAATACGGCCAGAACATCTTCGACCGCTACGTCACGTTTGCCGACTACTGGATCCAGGATGAGGACTTCCGCGACCCGGAAACTGGCGAGAGCTTCGATCGTGCGAGTCTCAACGCCGAACTGGAGAAGATTGAGAAGCCTGCGGGCATCGCCAACCCGAAGGACTTCCGGAACGAGATCGTCAACTTCGTATTGCGTGCCCGCGCCCAGCACGGCGGCAAGAATCCCCGCTGGACGAGCTACGAGAAGCTTCGCGAGGTCATCGAGAAGAAGATGTTCTCCTCCACCGAGGAACTGCTGCCCGTGATTTCCTTCAATGCGAAGGCGTCCGCGGAGGATCAGAAGAAGCACCAGAACTTCGTCAGTCGCATGGTCGACAAGGGTTACACCGAAAAACAGGTCCGACTCCTGTCGGAGTGGTACCTGCGCGTCCGGAAATCCCAGTAAGCGACGCGCGCCAGCATGTCCGTCATCATCGACAGGCGGCTCAACGACCGGAACAAGAGCACGGTCAACCGGCAGCGCTTCATTCAGCGCTACAAGGAGCAGTTGCGCCGCTCCGTGAGCGATGCGGTCGCCGGCCGATCCATCACGGACATGGACCGGGGTGGCAACGTGAACATTCCCGTTCGGGACATCGCCGAGCCGCAGTTCCGCCATGGCCCCGGGGGCGATCGGGAAGCGATCCACCCCGGCAACCACAAGTTCCTTCAGGGCGACCGGGTGCCTCGCCCGGAAGGACAGGGAGGCGGGCAGGGATCGGGTTCAGGGGAGGGCGACGGGGAGGAATCCCGGGACGACTTCGTGTTTGCGCTTTCCCGAGAAGAGTTCATGAGCCTCTTCTTCGACGACATGGAACTGCCGCACCTCGTCCGTACGACGCTGGGCGACATCCGGGAGCACAAGTGGCAACGCGCCGGCTACACGCAGAGCGGTGTTCCTTCCAACCTCGCGGTCGTGCGCTCGCTGCGCAATGCCATCGCGAGAAGGATCGCGATCGGCGCGCCACTGCGACGACGTCTCGCGGAGTTGACCGAGGCCGGCGCACCGGCGGAGGAAGTCGAAGCGCTGGAGAAGCGACTGGCGCGCATTCCGTTCATCGATGAGTTTGACCTGCGCTATCGCCATCGCGTCAAGGTCCCGCAGCCGATCAGCCGGGCGGTGATGTTCTGCCTGATGGACGTGTCGGCCTCGATGACGGAAGAGAAGAAGGACCTCGCGAAGCGGTTCTACATGCTTCTGCACCTGTTCCTGACGCGGAAGTACGAGAAAGTCGAAGTGGTGTTCATCCGGCACACCGACGACGCCGAGGAAGTCGACGAAAACACGTTCTTTCACGACACTCTGAGCGGCGGCACGGTCGTTCTGTCGGCGCTGAAGCTGATGCGGGAGATCATCGACGACCGCTTTCCGACCGAGTCCTGGAACATCTACGGCGCCCAGGTCAGCGACGGAGATGCATTCGGCGCCGACCCGGAGAAAAGCCGGGCGATGCTGGCCGACCAGCTGATGCCGCTGGTCCGCTACTTCGCCTATGTGGAAGTGCCCGATGATGCCCGGCGGATCAGCCCGCTGATGTACGCCTACCAGCGTATCTCCGACCCCCAGTTCGCTCTGCGCAGCGTGACCCATCCGCGTGATGTCTATCCTGTCCTTCGCGACTTGTTCGCCCGGGAGACAGCATGACTGCAGAGCGGGACTCCACCTCCGGATCGCCTTATCTGTCGACCGGCTCGGAGTGGTCCTTCCCGCTGATCGAACGCTATGACGAAGCGATCCGCGACATCGCGCTGAACGAGTTCGGTCTCGATGTGTATCCCAACCAGATCGAGATCATCGCGTCCGAACAGATGCTCGACGCGTATGCCTCGCTCGGCCTCCCTATCGGCTATCCGCATTGGAGCTACGGGAAGGAGTTCATCCGGAACGAACAGCTCTATCGCACGGGCGCCCGTGGCCTGGCCTACGAGATCGTCATCAACTCGAACCCTTGCATCGCGTACCTGATGGAAGAGAACAGCATGGCGATGCAGGCGCTGGTGATCGCCCATGCCTGCTACGGACACAACTCCTTCTTCAAGGGCAACTACCTGTTCCGTCAGTGGACCAACGCCGACGCGATCATCGACTACATGGTGTTCGCGCGGAATTACGTCCTGCAGTGCGAAGAGCGCCACGGGGTACCTGCGGTCGAAGAAATCCTGGATTCCTGCCATGCGCTCATGAGCCATGGGGTGGACCGCTACCGCCATCCTCCGCAGCTGTCCGCTGAGGCTGAGCGAGTCCGACAGCGTGAACGGGAAGAGCACGCGTGGCGTCAGTTCGACGACTTGTGGCGGACCGTCCCGGTCCGCCACGAGCAGGGCGCCGACAGGAACGCGGCGGTCAGCCCATACCCGCCGGAACCCCAGGAAAACCTGCTTTACTTCATCGAGAAGCATTCCCCGAAGCTCGAACCGTGGCAACGGGAACTGGTGCGGATCTCGAGAAAGCTCGCGCAGTACTTCTACCCGCAGGGCATGACGAAGGTCATGAACGAGGGATGGGCCACGTTCTGGCACTACACGCTGCTCAATCGCCTGTTCGACAAGGGGCTGGTGAATAGCGGGTTCGCGATGGAATGGCTGGCGTCGCACACCAACGTGATCGCCCAGCGCCGCTACGATCAGCCTGGCTACGGGGGCATCAACCCATACGCGCTCGGATTTGCGATGATGAGTGATCTGCGCCGCATCTGCGAAAAGCCCGACGACGAGGACCGCGCCTGGTTCCCCGAGATCGCAGGGGGCGACTGGCGGAAGGTGCTGGACTTCGCGATGCGCAACTTCAAGGATGAGTCCTTCATTGCGCAGTATCTGTCGCCCCGGGTGATTCGCGAGTTCCGCCTGTTCGCGGTCGCCGACCACGAGGAAGAGGCGGATCTGACGATCGACGCCATCCACGACGAGCATGGGTATCGACGCCTGCGGCGCATGCTCGCCCAGCAGTACAACCGGGACTCCCAGGTGCCGGACATCCAGGTGGCCCGCTACGACCACCGAGGCGATCGGTCGCTCACGCTCCAGCATCGCCGGTTCCGGAAGCGTCCGCTCGACACCGAAGCCGAAGAGGTGCTGAAGCACCTGGCGCGCCTCTGGGGATTCACGGTCCGCCTCGAAACCATCGACGAAGACGGAGACGTCGCCATGTCGATGTCGATGTCGGCGTAGAGACGCCTCACGGCGCTCGTCCCGACGCCCATCAAGAGTGGCCGGCCTCTAGCCGGTGTCAGATCGAGTCCACGCGCTCGAGAAGCGCTTCACCGTCGGTCTTGCCCATACGGCGGACAGCCTCGCGTGAGCGAGTTGCCGCTCCGCCATGCCACACAATGTCTTCCGTGACGATTCCAGCTCGGCCGTCGTGCAGCGGCACGGTGCTTCCTGAAACGATCTCCGACAGCCCGAGCCCCCAGTCTCCCCAGTTGGGCGGAAACTGCCCACCGCTGCAGTTCCGCTCAATTCACCACGGGCCGACCTGCGTGCCGAAGCGGCGCTGCACTATTGGGCGACCCATCCGCCGTCGATAGACAACTGTCCGCCGGTCATCGACGCCGCGGCATTGCTGCAGAGAAACGCTGCCAGTTCCGCGACTTCATCGATCTGCACGAAGCGCTTGGTGGGCTGTCTCTCCAGCATGACACGCTCCACCACTTCCTCCCGCGGGATACCGTGGGTTCTGGCCTGATCGTCGATCTGCTTCTCGACCAGTGGCGTCAGCACGTAGCCCGGGCAGATTGCGTTGCACGTGATGCCGTCTCGCGCCGTTTCCAGCGCCACGGTCTTGGTCAGCCCGACCACGCCATGCTTCGCGGCGATGTAGGCGGACTTGAACGGGGAGGCCACGAGACCGTGGGCGGAAGCGATGTTGAGGATTCTGCCCCAGCCCCTGGCCCGCATCGTCGGCAGGACGGCCCGCGTGGCAATGAAAGCCGAAGTGAGGTTGATCGCCAGGATCTCGTCCCACTTCTCGACCGGGAACTCATCGACCGGCGCCACGTACTGGATGCCGGCATTGTTGACCAGAATGTCTACGGCGCCGAACGCCGCACACGCTTCGGCCACCATCGCGTCGATCTCGGCAGGGCGACGCATGTCGGCCCCGGAGTAGAGAACGCGGACACCGAACTCCTGCTGGATCTCCTTGCACAACGTGTCGATCGCCTCCGGGGTTCCGAACCCGTTCAGCATGACGTTGGCCCCGTTCCGGGCGAGCGCCCGGGCTATGCCAAGACCGATTCCACTGGTGGAACCCGTGACGATGGCTGACTTGTCGCGAAGCATGGGCGTCCTCTTGTCGTTGATGATGCGGCGCAGCAAAGTCTAACAGCCCGAATCCGGGCTGTGCGTGTCGCGCGCGCCGACTTCGCTGCACAATGGTGACCCGGAAGACCCGCGCCGCGTGCTCGCGTTGCGCACTCGGCCCGGAGCGAAAAGGAACGGAATGCAAAACTCGATTGGGCTTGGCTGTCAGATCGTGGCCATCGGCGAACCGATGGTGGAGTTCAGCGCCATTCCCGGCGAGACATCACGCTATCTCCGTGGTTTCGGCGGAGACACCATGAACGCACTGATCGCGGCAGTTCGGCATGGTGCCTCGGCGGCCTATGTTTCCCGCGTAGGAGCCGACGAATTCGGGCAGTCCATCCTGAACCTGCTCGACGCGGAAGGCGTGGACCGATCGGCCGTGAAGACCGACGCCGACGCGCCGACCGGGTGCTACTTCATCACCCACGGCCCGGCCGGCCACGAGTTCAGCTATCGCCGAGCCGGCTCGGCCGCGAGCCGGATGACACCGCAGGACGTTCCACAAGGCCTGCTCGAGGGAGTGAAGTTCCTTCACGCGAGCGGGATTTCGCAGGCGATCAGCGCTTCGGCGTGCGACGCAGTCTTCGCTGCCATGGAACAGGCGCGCGCCGGTGGAACGGCGGTGTGCTATGACTCCAATCTAAGACTCAGGCTCTGGCCGCTCGCGAGGGCTCGCGCCATCATCGGCGCCGCAGCGGGACAATCGGACTACTTCCTGCCGAGCCTCGAGGACGCCGCGATGCTTTCGGGCGTCGACGACCCCGATGCGATCTTCGACTGGGCACTACGCCTCGGGGCAAGGAATGTCGCACTCAAGCTGGGGCCGGGTGGGGTGCTGGCAGGAGACGCCAAGTCCCGGACGCGGCTCCCTGGTCACGACATCCGCTTCCTGGATGCAACCGGTGCGGGCGACTGCTTCGCCGGGTCACTGCTCGCACGCCTGGCCGCCGGAGACAGCTTTCTTGCCGCCTGCCGGTACGCGAACGTCTCCGCGGCCCTGACGTGCGAGGGACTCGGCGCGATCGCCCCGATTCCTTCCGCCGCCCGGGTACTTGAGCGCCTGAGTCAGTCGGGTTCGTAGGGCGCCTGCCCCTCGCAGGGCGAAGACAGAACGGGCGCGTCGCGTGAATGGCTTTTTTTTTGCTTAGTCGCGCTCTCGGTCTCCCACTGACGAGACCAACGGCTGCCTCTGCCCGAGAGCCCTCGATTGCCGAAAGGGAATCAGGATCCCCGGCGGTCCGGCGCTGGTCGAACCAGGAATCTACGCCACGCCTGACAGGCGTGAGTGCGACACAAGAGGTGTAAGTGGAACTCCAAACGGAACTGTGCGAACTGCTCGACAGCGCGCTCTCGCTGGGCGGGCGCGGCCTGCGCCTGAAGCCCGAATCCAAGCTTTTCGGCGCGCTGCCTGAACTGGACTCCGTCGGAGTCGTCTCGGTACTGACCGCGCTCGAGGATCGGTTCGGAATCGCCGTCGAGGACGATGAGATCAGCGCCGACACCTTTGCCACGATGGGCAGTTTCGTGGCTTTCGTCGCGGGCAAGATCGACGGCTGACGGAATCTCCATCCGCACGTCATTGCGACGGGCGGCCGGCCATGGCCCCTCTGGTTGCGAGGCGCTCCGGATGACGGCTGCAGCAACCGAATAGTCGCATTCCGTCTGGTGGGCAGGCTCGGTTTTCGCAGGCTTGTCACCCGCACGCGCGTTCCCCGAACGCATCCCCGTGCCCTCACCCGCCAATTGACGCACTTTCGAACAAGATGACAGCAATCGTTAGGACGCTGGTTTCCGACCTCATCGATCCGAGGGGACGAGAAACCCTGCCCGCACTCCGCTGCGAGGGCGTGGATCTCTCCTACTCCGCGCTCTGGGACGCTTGCGATGGCTTCGCCTCGTTTCTCCTGGGCCTGGGCCTGAGTCCAGGCGAGCGGGTGGCCGTCTATCTCGAGAAGCGGTTCGAAACGGTCATCGCCATGTTCGGCGCGGCACGGGCAGGGCTGACGTTCGTTCCGATCAATCCACTGCTCAAGAGCGACCAGGTCGGACACATCCTGAAGGACTGTAACGTCCGGGTGCTGGTCACATCGGACGATCGGCTGGCCATTCTCGCGACGACGCTCGCATCCTGCGAGGATCTGCGCCATGTCGTGCGCGTGGACGCGGGCGCGGACAAGCCGGAAGGGATTTCCGTGCTGGAATGGAATGCGTCGGGCTCCACGTCCGGCGCGACGAAGACCGTGCATCGCCGGATCGATACGGATCTGGCAGCCATCTTCTACACGTCCGGCAGCACAGGCAAACCGAAGGGCGTGATGCTGTCCCACAGGAACATCGTGATGGGCGGGGTCAGCGTCTCGACCTACCTGGGCAACCATTCGGGCGACCGGCTGCTCGCAGCGCTTCCGCTCTCGTTCGATGCGGGCTTCAGCCAGCTCACCACGGCTTTCCATACCGGCGCATGCTCGGTGCTGCACAACTATTTCGTTCCGAGAGATGCCATCAAGGCGCTGGCCGAAGAACGGATCACAGGCCTCACGGCAGTTCCGCCATTGTGGTTTCAACTTATCCAGCAGCCCTGGCCGACCACCATCACCGGACATCTTCGCTATATCGCGAATACCGGCGGACGGATGCCCAGAACCACGCTGGACGCGCTGCGCGAGCGACTTCCGTCCACGCAAGTGTTTCTCATGTACGGGCTGACGGAAGCGTTCCGTTCAACCTATCTGCCGCCGGATCAGGTGGATGCCCGCCCCGATTCCATCGGCCGCGCCATCCCCAACGCCGAGATCCTCGTGCTTCGCGAAGACGGGACACCATGCGCCCCGCGCGAACACGGTGAACTCGTCCACCGCGGCGCGCTGGTCGGCATGGGCTACTGGAACGACCCCGCAAAGACCGCGGAGCGCTACAAGCCGCTTCCGGGACGCGAGTCAGGGTTCGTGCTCCCGGAGTACGCGGTGTTCTCCGGCGACACCGTGTATGCGGACGAGGAGGGCTACCTTTACTTCGTCGGCCGCCGTGACGAGATGATCAAGACGTCCGGTTATCGTGTGAGCCCGACGGAGATCGAAGAAGTGATCTACCGGACGGGCCTCGTGGCCGAGGTTGCGGCGCTGGGCGTGGAGCACGATCAGTTCGGCCAGGCCATCGTCCTGATCGCAACGATGGCGGACCCGGCGAACCATGACGCCAAGTCGCTGCAGAAGGCCTGTCAGCAGGCCCTGCCGGCATACATGGTCCCCAAGCACATCGAGATACGCACCGGCTCGCTCCCGCGCAATCCCAACGGGAAGATCGACCGCAAGGCCCTCGCAGATACGTTCAAGACCCTGTTCGCGGCCGGTACAGGTTCATGAACGCGCCCATCAAGGAAGGACTGCCGTTGCCCGGACACGTCGTACTGTGTCCGTTTCCCGAAGTCGACGGCTGTCTCGCGGTCGGTGGGATTCCTCTGGATCGCCTCGCCGCACGCGTGGGATCCACCCCCTTCTATGCCTATGACAGGTCGGTTCTCACTCAGCATGTGAAGGGACTGCGCGCGATTCTTCCGCGTGCAGTGGATCTGCACTACGCCATGAAGGCCAATCCGATGCCCGCGATCGTCCAGACGATGGTCGGACTCGTCGATGGTCTCGACCTCGCGTCGGCTGGAGAGATGAAGGTAGCCCTCGATGCGGGCGCGGATCCGAACGAAATGAGCTTCGCCGGGCCCGGCAAGCGCCCCGAGGAGTTGCGGCAAGCCGTCGCCGCCGGTGTGACGATCAACGTCGAGTCAGCCGCGGAGATTCCCCACATCGTGGCGGCAGGCGAGGAGCTTGGAGTACGTCCGCGCGTCGCGATTCGGGTGAACCCGGATTTCGAACTCAAGTCATCCGGCATGAAGATGTCGGGGGGCGCCAAGCAGTTCGGTATCGACGCGGAGGTCGTCCCGGATGTCCTGCGTTCGCTGGCGAATCTGGACATCGAGTTTCGCGGATTTCACATCTACACCGGCTCACAGAATCTTCGCGCCGAGGCGATCTGCGATGCGCAGCGTCAGACCGTCGAACTCGCCATTCGACTCGCGGCAGACGCGCCGTCCGCCTTCCCGGTACTGAATATCGGCGGTGGTTTCGGGGTCCCGTACTTTCCGGGAGACACCCCGCTGGAGCTTGCCCCGATCGTCGAGAACCTCGAATCGCTGTGCGAGCAGACCGCCAGAGCGCTGCCCAGCGCCAGGGTCGTGATCGAACTCGGCAGATATCTCGTCGCGCACAGCGGCGTCTACGTCGCCAGGGTGGTGGACCGAAAAGTCTCACGCGGTCAGGTGTACCTGGTCACGGACGGGGGCATGCATCACCACCTCGCGGCCTCCGGCAACTTCGGACAGGTGATCCGAAAGAACTATCCCGTCGTGTCCGGAACCCGCTTTGCCGATTCGGCTGACGAAACAGCGTCCGTGGTCGGCCCGTTGTGCACTCCCCTGGATCTGCTCGGCGACAAGGTCAAGCTTCCCTATATGGAGGTGGGCGACCTCGTGTGTGTCCTGATGTCCGGCGCCTACGGGTACACGTCGAGCCCGCTTCAGTTCCTGAGCCACCCGGCCCCGGCACAGGT
>CAZEDA010000063.1:0-13667 GCA_964510915.1 uncultured Rhodocyclaceae bacterium
TCAGGTCGACCGTGGTCCGTTCCGCCATGGCATCGAGCAGCTCTCCCACCCGCGCCACGAGCCCTGGCTCCATGTCGGCGATGGCCCGCGAGGTGAGCGCGCCGAGAATCAGCCGCCGCACGCGCGTGTGCAGCGGCGGGTCGTTGAAGACGAGGCTGGTGGTGTGGTGCTCGAACAGCGGCGTCGGGCCGAACTTCGGCGCGAACTCTTGCTTCTTGTCCGAGCTGAAGACCTTCGGGTCCTTGTACACGCGCTCGCAGTCCGCGTACCGCGTGAGCAGCCAGGAGCCGTCGGGCATCCGTCGCACCGGCGAGGTCTCGCGCAGTTGCCGGTAGAAGGGGTAGGGGTCTTCGTAGAAGCCGGGCGGCAGGGCGCGGAGGTCGAAGTCCCGGAGGTCGGGGTGGGCAGCAGTCATGGCCCGGAGTGTAGCGCCGCGGGCCGCCCGCGCAGAGGCGGCCCGTACCGGCGTCACCGGGCCGGTGCGGCGTCGACGAAGCCCGTCACGCTGACGAAGCGGCCGTCGCCGCCCAGTTCGGCGAAGTCGGTGCCGCCCAGGTACAACGGGGCGGTGTCCGCCCCGCCCGCCGCCCAGCTGAACCGCACGTAGCCGTTGTGTGCCTCGATGCCGCTCACGAGCCGCAGGCGGTAGCCGGGAAACTGCTGTTGCGCCTTCTCGATCATCGCGTCGATCGCGTCGTGACCCTGGCCGCGACGATGCGCATCGACGTAGCGCCCGTTCGGGTCCCAGGTCATCGCGACGAGTTCGCGCCGGCGCTTCGCGTCGCGTTCGTTCCAGGCGGCGACGTAGGTCACGACCCTTTCGTTGGCCACCGCGGCGGGACGCGGCTTCGGGGTCGCGCTGGCGTCATCGGCGGCGAGTGCGGTGGCGCTCGAGGCGAGCGTGGTGATGAGGGACGCTGCGGCGAGCAGGCGAAATGCAGTCATGGTGTTCTCCCGAGTCGGTGGGTGGAATCCCGCCGGGCGACGCCGCCCGACGGTGAGTCCATTTCAGCAGCCGAACCGGGGCGAGTCGATTACCCGGGAGGTAGTCGATCCGCGCCTGCAACGAACGATCAGAGCTGGACGCCCTTGGTGAGCGCGCCGTCCACCACGAGGTTGGTACCCGTGATGAAGCTCGCGGCCGGGCTCGCCAGGAACACGGCGGCGTTCGCCATCTCCTGCGGCGTGCCCATGCGTCCCGTCGGGTTGAGGGCCATGGCCTGCTTGAACAGTTCGGGGTTGCCGTGCTCGATCTGGTTCCACACGCCGCCGGGGAAGTAGGTGTTGCCCGGCGACACGGTGTTGGCCCGGATGCCCTTGCCCGCGAGGTGATACGCGAGCCCCTGCGTGTAGTGGACGATCGCCGCCTTGAAGGCGCCATAGGGGCCGGAGGCAAAGTCGATCTCGCGGGCGGATACGCTGGAGATCGTCACGATCGACGGATGCGCGCTCTTTTCCAGATGCGGCATGGCCGCGGTCACGAGCCGCACCGTGCCCATCATGTCCACCTCGAAGCCGCGCTGCCAGCCGATCTCGTCGTTGGAGATGGCGAGGGCGCTCACGTTGGCGACCACGATGTCGATGCCGCCGAACTCCGTTGCGACGTCGTTCACCCAGGCGGTGAGGCCCGGGCCGTCCGCCACGTCGACGACCCGCCCGGAGACCTTCGGGCCCTTGCCCGAGAAGTCGGCGGTCGTGCGCGTGACTTCATCCGCGTTGCGCGCGCAGAACGCGACGTTCACGCCTTCCGCCACAAGCGTCTCGGCAATGGCCCTGCCGATGCCCTTCGTGCCGCCGGTGACGATGGCCCGCAGGCCCTTCAATCCAAGATCCATGGTCTTCGCTTCCTCATCGGGTGAATCATGCTGGCGTTGAACGTCACGGTCGCGACCTTCAACGCCGAATCGCCCGGACCTTAGTCCGCCCTCCCGCCCCGGTCAACCCGCGGGCCGCGGGAAGGAGGCTGGCCTCCGATCCGCCGGCGAATCGGGTACGCTCAGGCCCTCGCCACGGCACTGCCGCCGCGGCGCTCCCGACGGAGGGCGCGTGAATCTCGAGAAGGTGGTCTTCGGCTTCTTCATCGTCATGGCCATGACGCTGAACTTCGGCTTCTTCATCGGCGACCTGACGGACATCGCCCAGCACAACGTGTACGAGCTCTACGCCGCGATCGTGGTGAACCTCGTCGCGACGGTGCTCAAGTTCGGGGACCGCACGCAGGTTGGCGCGTTGCATCTCGCCACGAGCCTGGTGGCGGATCTGCAGCTCATCGCCGGCGCCGTCGTGTGGGCGTATGCCGCCCACGTCGGCTCCGGCGTCATGCCGACCACCGTGGCCAGTGTCGTGTCGCTCTCCGGCGGCGCGCTGCTGGCCAACGTGGTGTCCGTCGTGCTGCTCATCATCGAGACGAGCCAGCTGCGGCGCTGACCGTCCGCCAGCCGCTGCCATGAACAGCGCTCTGTTCCTCGCCCTGCGGCGCATGCGCGCGCCGCTCATCGTGCTCATCGCGGCGTATGCCGTGTCAATTCTCGGCATGGTGCTCATCCCCGGGGTCGACGGTCAGGGCATGCCGTGGCGCGTGAGCTTTTTTCACGCGTTCTACTTCGTCAGCTACACCGCCACCACCATCGGTTTCGGCGAGATTCCCTACGCCTTCACCGACGCGCAGCGCATGTGGGTCACGGCAACCATCTACATCACTGTGGTCGCGTGGTTCTACGCGCTGGGGAAGATCCTCCAGATCATGCAGGACCCCGCGTTCCAGCACGTTCTCGCCGCGGGGCGGTTCGAGCGCGCGGTGCAGGGGCTGCGGGAGCCCTTCTTCATCGTCTGCGGCTACGGCGAGACGGGTAGCGAGCTGGTCGAGGCATTCGATCATCGTGGGGTCCGTGCGGTGGTGGTCGATCTCAGCCCCGCGCGGGTGAGCGAGGTCGAACTCGCCGATCTGCTTCTGGACGTGCCGGCGGTCGTCGGCGATGTCCGCACGCCGGAGACTCTGGTACTGGCCGGGCTGCGCCATCCGCGATGCGTCGGGCTCGTGGCGCTCACCAATGACGACCAGGCCAATCTGGCCGTCGCTGCCACGGCGCGCCTGCTGCGTCCCGATGTGCCGGTGGTGTGCCGCTGCGAATCCGAAAGCACGGCCAAGAGCATGGCCGCGTTCGGCGTGCATCAGGTCATCGATCCGTTCGCGCTATTCGGGGTGCACCTCGCCACGGCGCTGAGGAAGCCAGGACACTTTCTGCTGCGGGAATGGCTGACGGCCGCGCCGGACGAACTCCTGCGCGAGCCGCTGTTCCCGCCCACGGGGCGATGGGTGCTGTGCGGTTTCGGGCGCTTCGGTACCCGCATGGCGAAGGGGCTCGAACTCGCGGGCAACCAGGTCACGGTCATCGATGCCGACCCCGCGGTGGCCGCGGCCGGTGGCCTGCTGTGCGGTCACGGCACCGAGCGCGACATCCTCGAACAGGCGGGCATCCGCGATGCGGTCGGCCTCATCGCCGGGACGGCCGACGACGTCACCAACCTCTCCATCGTGCAGATCGGGCGGCAGATCCGGCCGGACCTGTTCCTCGTCGCCCGCCAGAACCAGCGGCGCAACGGCATGCTGTTCGAGGCGGCCGGCCCGACCGTCACCGTGCAGCCGTCGATGGTCGTGGTGCACGAGTGTCTGGCGTACCTCATGTCGCCGCTGCTCGGGCGCTTTCTGGCGTCCGTGGCGGACGAGCCGAACGAGTGGGCCAACGAACTCATCGCGCGCATCGCGGCAGTGATGGAAGAGCGGGTGCCGGAAAGCTGGGCGATCCGGCTCGATGCCCACGAGGCGCCGGCGATCGTCGATGCCCTGGCGTCCCGCACACTCACCGTCGCTGTGCTGCTCGCCGACCCTCAGCGTCGTTCGGAAGCCCTGCCGGTCGTGCCGCTGGCGATCGAGCGCGGTGATGGCCTCATCGTTCTGCCCGGCCCGGATGCCGCCCTCGAGCAGGGCGATCGCCTGCTGTTCTGCGGACGCGGGCGCGGGCGCCGCAAGCAGTACCTCACCATCGCGGATGCGAACGTGCTGCGCTACGTGGCCACCGGGCAGGACGTGCCCGGTGGATGGATCTGGAGCCGCTTCGCGCGCAACGGCGAAGCGTGAGGGCTACCAGCTGTAGCGCACGCTGTAGCGGACGACAGCCTCCTTGTCCGCGCCGACGTCCACCGGAAAGTGCAGCGTCCGTGCGTCCTGCTTCTCGTAGGTGTGGGACGACGCGGTGATCCGCCAGTTGGTCCAGCGGTAGAGCGTCTCCTTCACGATCACGCGCACCGGCACGTCCTTGCGGTTGCGGATGCGGATCTCGAACTCCTCGGTCATCACCTTGCGGCCGGTGTCCACCTTGAAGTCCGTCTGCTTGCGCTCGCCCACCACGTCGAAGGCGCTGCCGAGCTTCAGCGTGACCGTCTCGTTCTTCGGCGTGTGATCGATGCGGTCCTCGCCGATGAACTCCATCGAGCCGTCTGCGGTATCCAGTTTGCTCACGCGCACGCGGCCCGCGGGCAGCGGCACGCCCATCCCGGTTTCCTTGGTGTTGCGGAACATGAGGTAGCTGTCGACCTTGCGGTTGCCGTTGCCGCCGAGGTTGCGGTCGGTGTAGGGCTCGCCACCGATGCCGTAGTCCGCGGCGCCGTAGTACACGAGCGTCCGGTCGCAGGCCACGCCCGAGACGGCGGGGAACAGTTCGATCTGCTTGGTGGAGTTGTCGGGCAGCGAACTGGGACGGCCGAGCGTGTAGAGGTGGTACTCGAAGAACGCCTTCTCCTCGAAGCCGGCCACCGAGTCTGCGACGGCTTCGGCCGCGCGCATCATCATTTTCGGAGAGGGCGGGGCGGCCGCGGGCGCGCGATGCACGTCCCCCGCGATGAGCTTGAGGCGGGCGTCCGGGTAGCTCGCGCCCGACTGGTTGAGGATCGAGACCCACGCGCCCACGTCGAGGCGGCATTCCCCGGCCGGCTTCGACTCCGAGTAGGTCAGGTTGTAGTCGGTCCACCAGGTGATGCCGGTGGTCTGGTAGGCCACGCGGGCGATGTGACGGCCGGGCTTCTGCGTGACGACGTCCCAGAGCAGCGTCGGGCGGGTGATGAGCCCGCCGGGCAGGCTGGGCAGCGTGACGGAGGCGTTGTGCGCGAACGTGCGGATCGTGCCGTCCGCCTGCCGCAGCACGAGCCCGCCGCGGGTCGACAGCAGCGTGCCCTCGAACGTGTCGGCCTTGTCCCCGCGGATCTGCTCGACCTTCACGGTCCGGTCCACGAACTTCTGGAGCAGCTTGTCGGTGGAGACGAGATCGAACTGGTAGTTCTGTTCGACTACGCGCGTGCCGGTCGGGTCCGTGAGCGAGCTGAAGGCGACAGTGGTCGGGTCGATGAGGCCCGCGACGTCGGTGAACCGGATCTCGTTGCGGCCGCGCTCGAACTCCATCTCCCGCTCGTGGCGCACCACCGCATAGCCCGGGACCGAGAAGCCCGACTGCCCGCCCGCGCGGAACGTGTCCACGGGGATGGCACCGGCCGGCGCGCTGCTGTAGATGGTGAGCGCATTGGCCACCGGTTCCGCGGCCCCGGCCGACAGGCTGGCGGCCAGCGTGCCGAGGGCGAGGGTCGCGCGTGTTTCGAACTTCATGGACATCTCTCCTGTTGAGGACCTGCCGACTTGAACGGCGGCCGGGGCGGAACGGGGTCAGCCTTCGCAACGAATCGCCGAACCCTTGCCGGGCGGATTCCTGTCCCGCCCCGGCTCACGCTGGCCGGCGGCGATCGCCGAGAATGTAAACCCTGCCGACGCTCATGGGCTCTCTATCGTCGGCTTCCGAGACAGTCTCCGCGGGATGCCGTCTTGGACGAATCTACTGCCGTTTTGCCGTGAGCGACTGATCCGGCGGCGTTTTCGTTGCCCGATTCCGCTAGCGATTCCTGGTGATGGCGGTGCGACTGACCCGACCCGACCCGGATCGGGGGCAGGCATCGTTCTCGCTGAGAACCCTCTACAAACGAAAACGGGGAAGTCGGCCGTCCGGGCGCCGTACACGCCTCGGACCGCTGCCAGGTAAGCACCATGTCGAAGTCCAGCGTCGCCTATTTCGGGGGCTTGCTCCTGCTTGCGCTCTCCATTCTCGGGGGCACGGCGAATATCGCGTACTGGCTGTACGTCAAGAAGTCGGCCGACAATTTCGAAGAGTCGCTGTTCCAGATCACGACGTCCATCCGGGAACTGACCGCCGAGTGCGAGCGGCAGAAATCCCGGCCGGCCGCAGACCTCCTCAGCGAACAGACCATGACCGATCCGGAACTCGCGCAGAACGTCGTGCCCGAAGCCTGCGACCGGATCGCCAGCGCCTCCCTGCGCCGGGACACCATCACCCACGAGCGCGACCGCCAGCGGTCACGGGCCTGGGAAATCGTTCGCTACATGGCTGTCTGGGCCGTCATGGGGATCGCCGGGGTGCTGGTCCTCGTGGTGCCCCGCGGCGCCTGACCTTCTCCGTACCCATTTCCCTACCGCCCGGTTTCCTCGTCGAGGAAGAGCTGAACCTCCCGCAGCAGCTGGGGCCGGTTGCGCTCCATGATCACCGTGTGGGTGCCTTCGCCGATCATCACGAGCCGCTTCGACGGCGCGTGCGTGAGCTTGCTGAACACCGCCACAGCCATCGAGGGCGGCGTGTCCTGGTCCCATTCGGCGACCGTCACCAGAGTCGGGACGGTGATCTTGCCGGGGTCGTAGTAGGGACGATCCGCCAGCCAGTATGCGCGCAGGTCCTGCAGCACACCGTTCGGCGCCCGCAGCAGGCCTGAGGTCGCGGAATCCGGGTCCGTCGCCCACGTGGCATCGGCCCAGGCCTCGAACCATCCGGGCGGGATCAGCCCCGCCACCTTGTCTTCCGGCACCCCCTTCAACCAGCGCTGCTTCGCCGCTTCCTTCGTCACGGTGCGGTAGGCAGGAAGCGGGTCCGTGCCGGCGAGCGGATGCGGTCCGTTCCGCAACCACACCGGCGCGTACAGGACCAGCTTCGACACCTTGTCCGGATGCTTGGCCGCGTAGCCGCCCATGATCGTCGTGCCCCACGACCATCCCAGAAGCGCCACCTTGTCCGCCCCGGTATGGCGGCGCACGTATTCCACCGCGGTCTCGACATCACGCAGCGCGACGTCGGTCGTCACGATGGGCGCGTTGTCCTTCGCGGGCGCGGACATTTCCTTCGGACGCGTGCTCCGGCCGTAACCGCGCAGATCCACGAGCCATACGTCCCATTCGTGGAAGGCGATGAAATCCATCCACGAACTGCCACCGAGCGACAGGTCGAAGGCCGTCTCCGAGGGGTACGTGGCGCCGTGGACGTAGACGAGCACCTTCTTGGGCGCGTCCTCGCGCGGGCAGCCCGGCCGCTTGTTGCGGACGTAGAGCGAGATGCCGGGCGTGTCGGAAGGGATCATCGCCTCTTCCGTGACCAGACCGGGTTCACAGGTCTTTTCGCCATGGGCGAGGGCGGGCGCTGCAATGCCGAGCGCAAGAAAGCCGAGAAGGGTGTGTACGAACAGTCGCATGGCGGTTCCAGAGCGGGATGACGAGGTTCGGCCGACTGTAGCACGCGTCGCAGGAACGGCTGGCGGTGCGCGACGAGCGCCACGACGGGCGTGCCTGTATCCTCGCGAGTCTCGCGAGGCGCGGCGATTTTGCCGCTGCCGCAGCCGTATCCAGGAGTCATTGCCGGTCCATGTCCGACGCCGCTCATCCGTTTTCCCTTCTCACCCCCGAGACGATCCTCGCCGCCATCGAAAGCGTGGGCATGCGCTGCGACGGGCGCCTGCTCGCGCTCAACAGCTACGAGAATCGCGTCTATCAGGTGGGCATCGAGGACGCCGCCCCGGTCGTCGCGAAGTTCTATCGGCCCGACCGCTGGACGGACGCGCAGATCCGCGAAGAGCACGCTTTCGCGGCGGAACTCGTGGAGGACGAGGTGCCTGTGGTGGCGCCGCTCGAAATCGACGGGCGCAAGACGCTGGGCGTGCACGGCCAGTTCCGCTTCGCGGTGTATCCGCGCCGCGGCGGTCGTGCCCCGGAACTCGACCGCGAGGACACGCTCCAGTGGATCGGCCGCTTCATCGCCCGCATCCATCGCGTGGGCGCCCGCAAGAAGTTCCTCAAGCGGGAGAAGCTGAGCGTCGAGCGCCTCGGGGTGGCGTCCCGGGAGTTCGTGCTGTCGAGCGGCTTCGTCCCGGCGGAACTCACGGAGTCATATGCGCGCGTCTCCGAACTCGCGATCGAGGCGGCGCGCGCCTGCTTCGACCACGTGGGCCCGGTCACGAACCTGCGGCTGCACGGGGATTGCCACGCGGGCAACGTGCTGTGGACGGACGACGGCCCGCACTTCGTGGATCTCGACGACGCCTGCACCGGGCCGGCGATCCAGGACCTCTGGATGCTGCTCTCCGGCGACCGGGAAACCCGCGAGCGGCAGATCACCGTCGTGCTGGAAGGCTACGAGATGTTCCGCGAGCTCGACCGCACGGAGATCCTGCTCGTCGAGGCGCTGCGTACGCTGCGGATGATGCATTACGCCGCCTGGCTCGCCCGCCGCTGGGAGGACCCTGCTTTCCCCGTGGCGTTTCCGTGGTTTGCCTCGCCGCGCTACTGGCAGGACCACATCCTCGAACTCCGGGAGCAGGTGGCGGCCATGGACGAGGCCCCGCTGGGCGCCTGAGTTCTCCCTCCTGCCATACCGCCAAAACCGGGCCGATCGGGCCCGGCCTTCGCTTATCGCATTGCAGCATCTTGACGTCTGCCGACGACGGTCTTTAAAGTGTCGCGGTCACTGAGGGTATTCGGTCACAAAAACAGTAAGTTACGTGTACGGCCGCGGGAGGCGTCGGTCGTGTGCCGGAGGTTTTCATAACAATGCTTTACGCGCTGCACGAACTTCAACACGCCATGCTCGCCCCCTTTGAGGCAATTGCGGGGGCCAGTCACACCCTTCTCACCCAGCCTCACAGCGTCTGGTCCCACACGCCGTATTCCCGAACGATGGCCGCCGCGAACGAACTCGTGATGCGACTGGTGCGCCGTTACGAGAAGCCGGGCTGGGACATCACGGAGAGCGTGGTGGACGGCCGGACCGGTCCGGTCCGGATCGAGAAGGCGCTGATCAAGCCCTTCTGCCACCTGCTGCACTTCAAGCGCGAGACGAAGCGCAAGGACCCCAAGGTGCTCATCGTGGCGCCGCTGTCCGGGCACCACTCGACCCTGCTGCGCGACACCGTGCGCACCATGCTGCCCGAGCACGAGGTCTACATCACCGACTGGATCGACGCGCGGATGGTGCCGCTGCACGAAGGGCACTTCCACCTCGATGACTACGTCGAGTACGTGCAGGAGTTCATCCGGTTCCTCGGGCCGGACGTGCATGTGGTCTCGGTCTGTCAGCCCACCGTGCCGGTCCTCGCGGCGGTCTCCCTGATGAGCACCCGCAAGGAAAAGGTGGTGCCCCTCACGATGACGATGATGGGCGGCCCCATCGATACGCGACGCAGTCCGACGGCCGTCAACAACTTCGCCACCGGCCGGCCTCTGTCCTGGTTCGAAAGCCGCGTCATCACGCGCGTGCCGGTCAACTACCCCGGCGTCGGGCGGCGCGTGTATCCCGGCTTCCTGCAGCACATCAGCTTCATCATGATGAACGCCGATCGCCACATCGAGGCGCATCGCGACTTCTTCAATCATCTGGTGGTGGGCGACGGCGAGAGCGCGGAAGCGCATCGCCGCTTCTACGACGAATACAACGCGGTGCTGGACATGGCCGCCGAGTACTACCTCGAGACGCTGCGTGTCGTGTTCAAGGAGCACGCTCTGCCGAACGGCACGTGGGAAGTCCGCCACGAACCCGTGCGACCGCAGGACATCACGCGCACCGCGCTGTTCACCATCGAGGGCGAACTCGACGACATCTCGGGCGTGGGCCAGACCCAGGCTGCGCACGACCTCTGCAAGAAGATCCCCGCTGCGAAGCGCGACCACTTCCTCGTCGAGGGCGTGGGTCACTATGGTATCTTCAGCGGGCGGCGTTACCGGGAGCGGATCTATCCGCGCATTCGAGACTTCATCCGCAAGCACGCCTGATTTCTCGAAACGTCCCCGCAAAAAAAGCGCGCCCCCAAGGCGCGCTTTTTTTTCGACCGCGACAACGTGACTCTGTTGCGCCCTGGGAGGGGAGATGATTCGAGGCCTGCTGTTCCGCTTGCTCGCGGTCCTGTTCTGCGCGTTCTCCGCCACGGCATCTGCCCAGGGGGACTTTCCGAATCGGCCCATCAAGCTGGTGGTGCCCTGGGGGGCAGGCGGCGGCACCGATGCCGTGGCCCGCATGCTCGCGGCGCTCCTCGAGAAGGATCTCGGCAAGCCGGTGAACGTGGTCAACGTGACGGGCGGCAGCGGTGTGATGGGCCACCAGACCATCGCCACGGCTCCCCCCGACGGCTACACGATCGGCCTCATCACCACCGAGATCGTGATGATCCATCACCAGGGCCTCACCAAGTTCAACGGCAGCTCGTTCACGCCGCTGGGCCTCATCAACGTGGACCCGGCCGCGGTGCAGGTGCGCGCCGACTCGCCGTACAAGTCGCTCAATGATCTTCTCGCCGCCATCAAGGCGAATCCCGGCAAGCTCAAGGCGTCGGGCACCGCGCGGGGCGGGTCGTGGCACCTGTCGCTCTACGGTCTGCTGAAGGACGCCGGCATCGATCCCACCACCGTGCCGTGGGTCCCGAGCGTGAGCAACAACGCGGCGCTGCTGGATCTCGTGGCCGGCGGCATCGACATCGTGTCCGGGTCCCATCCCGAGGCCCGTCCGCTCATCGAAGCGGGCAAGGTCCGCAGTCTCGCGATCATGGATGCGCAGCCGTCGAAGCTCTTCCCCGCCGTGCCGACCGTGAAGACGGCATCGGGCAGCGGCTGGATCAGCGGGGTGTGGCGCGGTGTGGCGGCGCCCAAGGGGCTGCCGAAGGCCATCGAGGACCGGCTCGTCACCGCCACGCGCAAGGCGTGGGAGAGCGCGGAGTTCCGCCAGTTCATGGAGTCCCGCGGATTCGGGCTCAACTGGAAGGGGCCGAAGGAGTTCGGTGAGTTCCTCGCGAAGAGCGATACCGAGGCAGGCGCCCTCATGAAGGCCACGGGTCTCGCGCGCTGAACCCCGGCGCCGTCCGTCCGTGGTCCGTCTCGATGACTTTCTCAGCGGTGCCCTGACCATCGCCGTCGGCGTGTCGGTGGCGATCGCTGCCCGCAGCTTCCCCGAGATTCCCGGCGAACCGGGGCCGGCGCTGTTTCCGCTGCTGGCCGCCGGCGGGCTGATCGTCTGCGGCGTCGTGCTGATCCTCGCGCGGCTGCGCACGACGGTGTCCGAAGCCTGGATCGAGCGCCCCGAGTGGCTCGCGCGGCCTCGCGCGGTCGCCGCGGTCGTGTGGATCATCGCGGGGCTCGGGCTCTCCTCGGCGTTCATGGAGCCGGTCGGCTTCTTTCCCTGTGCCATCGCACTGGTGACGGGGCTTCTCGCACTGCTGCGCGTGCGCCTCTGGATAGCCGTGGTCGTCGGCATCGCGGCGGCCGTCATCGTGCACGCCATCTTCTACTCCGGACTCCGGGTCGCGCTGCCCTGGGGGCTGCTCGAACGGTTCGCCTGGTAGCCGGGAATCCGCTTGGACGCCCTCACGACCGCATTCGGCCTGGTGTTCGATCCGTACGTGCTGGCGGTGATCCTCGGCGCGGGGCTGTTCGGGCTGTTCGTCGGCGCGATTCCGGGCCTCACCGCCACGATGGCCACGGCGCTGCTGGTGCCGGTGACCTTCTTCATGCCGCCGGTGCCCGCGGTCGCGGCGATCGTCACTGCCACCGCGATGGCGATCTTCTCCGGCGACATTCCCGGCGCGCTGATGCGCATTCCCGGAACGCCTGCGTCCGCCGCCTACGCCGACGAGGCCTACGCGATGACACGCAAGGGGCAGGCGGAACTGGTGCTGGGCGCGGGCCTCGTGTTCTCCGTGATCGGCGGGCTGATCGGCACCACCATCCTCGTCATCGCCGCGCCCTCCCTTGCGGAGGTCGCGCTGAAGTTCTCCAGCTTCGAATACTTCTGGCTGGTGCTGCTGGGGCTCACCTGCGCCATCTTCATCAGCGCGGGCGGGGCGCTGCGCGGCTTCGTGTCGCTGCTCCTCGGCCTTGTCATCGCGACCGTCGGCATGGAGAACCCGGCAGCCTTTCCGCGCTTCACCTTCGACCGGCCGGAACTCACCGGCGGCGTCACGCTGATCCCCATGCTGGTGGGGCTCTTCGCCGTGTCGGAGATTTTCCGCTTCGTCGTGGCGGAAGCCCCGCCGCTCATGGTCGCGCAGGAGCGCTTCGGCAGCATCTTCCGCGGCCAGGGGAAGCTCATCCGCCAGTACCCGATGCAGACGCTGCGCGGCAGCCTGCTCGGCACCGCGGTCGGTGCGCTGCCCGGGGCGGGCGCGGACATCGCCGCGTGGATCTCCTACGCGATCTCCAAGAAGCTGTCGAAGACACCGGAGAAGTTCGGCACGGGGCATGTCGAAGGCGTGATCGAAAGCGGCGCTGCCAACAACAGCGCGCTCTCCGGCGCGTGGATCCCCGCGCTGGTGTTCGGCATCCCGGGCGATTCCATCACGGCGATTGCCATCGGCGTGCTGTACCTCAAGAACATGAACCCGGGCCCGACGATCTTCCTGGAGAACCCGCAGAACATCTACGCCGTGTTCATCGTGTTCTTCCTGGCCCAGCTGCTGATGCTGCCGCTCGGGTGGTTCGCCATCAAGACCTACAAGCAGGTGCTGAAGGTGCCGCGCAACGTGCTGATGCCGCTGATCCTGCTCTTCTGCATGGTGGGCGCTTTCGCCATCAACAACAGCGTGTTCGATATCGGCGTGATGCTGGCCTTCGGGCTGCTCGGGTGGTTCCTCGAAGCCAACCGCTTCCCCGTTGCGCCCGTGATCCTCGGCGCCGTGCTGGGCCACATGCTCGAGGACAACTTCATCAACTCGATGATCAAGGCGGACGGGCAGTGGGGAGCATTCTTCGACCGGCCGATCGCCGGCGGGCTCGCCGTGGCAACGCTCCTGCTGTGGACGGCGCCTTTGCTCCTGCGTCTCTGGCGTCGTGGCCGAGGCGCTGCCGCCTGATTCACACCCTGGTCCGGGCGCAGCGGCGCCCGGTGCCGGCGACGGCGGGAGCCCCCCTGTTTCCCCGGGCGCATGACTCTTTTGCCCTGCCGGCACGAGTAATCCGGCCTTGCCAGAGGCTAGAATCGAGGGGTTTCGGGGATCGCGCCCGTCTTTTGAGTCGAGGAGTCCTGCCGTGAATGCACCGACGATGGTGAGCCACCTTTCTGCCGCGGGCATGCAGCCCGAGATCGTGACCCTGGCCGTCCCCACGGACGAGCGTGTCTGGGTGCCCCAGGCGCCGGGCGTGTGGTTCCGGCCCCTGATGCTCAACACCGTGGCCGGCGGCTGGTTCAACCTGCTCCGCGTGCGCAAGAGCGGCATCCTGTCCCGCCACCGTCACCCGATGGCCGTCTACGGCTATGTCATCAAGGGCAGCTGGCGCTACCTGGAGCACGACTGGGTCGCCGAGGAAGGCG
>CAZEDA010000064.1:0-13579 GCA_964510915.1 uncultured Rhodocyclaceae bacterium
GGTAAGTGAGCGGGCCTCCGTCCGGAATGGTCTTCAGGCAGTTGACCACGGCGAATGCGTAGACCCACACGAAGGCCCATCGGTACTCGTAGCGGCGCACGAGGGTCGGCAGAAGCGCCAGCGCGGCGAGGCTGCCCGCAAGCAGCGAGACGGCCGAGACCGGCGCCAGCCAGCCGGCAACGCGGGGACTCAGTGCACGCCCTGTGTCGTAGACACCGGGCAGCCACGAGATGCCCCGATCCATGCCGGCGAGCAGGGTCTTGCCGACATGACTGTGAAGCAGGAACGTGTAGGTGTTGTCTGCGCCCAGCCAGTGATACCCGGCGAGCGTGACCGGCAGACCCACTTCGCGCGCATAGGCAATCTGCGCGCACAGCACCGCGGCGTGTCCGGCAATCACCGAGGCAACGAGCGCGGCAGCCAGCACGCGGGCATCCGGGAGACGGCTGGTCAGCGTTCCGAGGGAATCGAGACCGAGCGTCGCAAACACCATCGCCGCGGCGACCAGCACCAGGAAGACCGAACCGGCAGATGTCGTGTGCAGCAGCGGGTCCACCAGCCACTTGAGCAGGATCCGGAGGGACTCGGACTGTCCGGCGGCCACGGCCAGCGCGAGGCTGATGCCGGCGAGACCCATGCACAGGCCGAATCGGATCCGGGGCGCGGCTTCGGTCCGCAGTCGTTGCAATGTGGCGGTGGTCATGGGTGTTCAGAAAGTCGGGGTGGCCGACCAGGAGATTCCGGACGCGCTGTTGGTGATGGTCACCGCCCGGCCGGACTTGGTCGTGAAACTGATCGTGTTGCCGCTGCATGCCATCTGGGTGGGGTCGGCGAAGACGGTGCTGCGCAGCCCGGCGAGCGCGATGTAGTGACCGCCCCAGGAATTGCCGTTCGGCCCGATCTGCGGATTGCTGTCGCATCTCACCATCTGGATGAGCGCCATGTCCGACGGCTGCTGGTAGCCCACGTTCGCGATCAGCATCTTCGAGAACATCAGCGACTGCGCGCTGGCGAGTGCGCCCGTGAAGCCCTGGACCGCCGCCTTCTCCGCGTCCGCCGTGAGGTCGATGAAGCGCGGCAGAGCGACGGCGGCGACGACACCGAGGATGACGATCACGACGACGAGCTCCACCAGGGTGAAGCCGCGTCCAGGACGGGCGGGCATGGGACGGCACTTCCGGAATGACAGGAACATCCCGGATTTCGGCTGCGGCTGCCCGTTACTTGAGCGCCCGCGGCATGTTTATGTTCGGCGACGGACGTCGCGAACGGAGGGGGTCAGTCGATTTCCTGACCGCTGGCGAGCCTCGGGCGGCCGAAATAGTGGCCCTGTGCCCAGTCGACGCCGACATCGCACAGAACTTGTGCAGTCGCGCCGTCTTCCACGCACTCCGCAATGGTCTTGAGGCCGAAGGTGCGGGCCGTGGCCACGATGGTTTCCACGAGCTGGCGGGTCTTGGGGTCGGACACGAGGCCGCGCACCATCCAGCCTTCGAGCTTGAGGAAATGCACCGGCAGCTCGGCAAGGTAACGGAAGGACGAGTACCCGCTGCCGAAGTCATCCAGCGCGAGACGGAATCCCGCTTCCATGAGAGGGGCGAGGTGGGCGCGCAGGGTCGCCATGTCGGCCGTCTGCCGTTCGGTGATCTCGATGACCATGGGATTGGCACCGCGACCGATCATGCGGAAGGCCGTGGCCTGGTCGCACAGCGCGGTCACGAGCTCCTGATCGCTGAGCGACTGGGCGGACAGGTTGATGAAGTACGCCTCCAGGGGGGCATCGCCCTCGACGGCCTGGGCGGTGCGCTCCAGCGCGCTGCGCGTGATGGTCCGGTCGATGGCGTTGACGAGGTGCAGGGCCTCGGCAGCGTTGATGAATCGCTGAGCCTGGATGGTGGCGTCCTCGCGGGTGCGGATGCGCGCGAGGGCTTCCTCCGCCACGAGATTGCCGGTCTGCAGATTCACGATGGACTGGAATGCGGGCACGACTCTCGAATCGTGCAGGGCGCTCTGCAGCTGCGAGCCTTCCCAGATGAGGCCGGTGCGCGCGCCCCCGCCGGATCCGGCCACAAGGACCTTGTCGCGACCGCTGTGCTTCGCTTCGTAGAGAAGCGAGTCGGCCTCGGCCACGAGCTGATCGATGCTCTCGGCCTCGTTGGTATAGAGCGCGATGCCGATGGAGACGGTCACCGGCAGCGTGCCCATGGCCACGCGCACCGGATTGGATTTCACGAAGTTCCGTGCGCGTTCTCCCGCATTCACGGCGCCGTGGGCATCGAGGCCGTGAAGACACATCAGGAACTCCTCACCACCCCAGCGCGCGATCCAGTCGCCGCCGCGGAGGTTGCGCTCGAGGGTACGGGCAAGATGCATCAGCACCTGGTCGCCGACGTGATGACCATACTGGTCGTTGACCAGCTTGAAGCGGTCGGCATCGACGAGGGCCACGGCAAAGGGATTCCGATCGCGCCGGGCACGACTCCATTCCACGGCGAGCCGCGCTTCGGCGGCACGGCGATTGAGCAGGCCGGTGAGGTGATCCTCCATCGCGAGCCGCTCGATCTCGCGCTCCTGGGCCTTGCGGTCGCTGATGTCGCGCTCGATGGCGATCCAGTGGGTGAGCACGTTGCGGTCGTCGCGCACCGGCACGACGGACAGTTCCACCCAGTAGGCGGTGCCGTTCTTCCGGTAGTTGACCAGTTCCTCCTGGCCCTGCCGTCCCTGCGAGATGGCCTCGCGCAGACGGTCGCGCTCGTCGCTGCCCGTTTCCGGTCCCTGCAGGAAACGCGGATTGCGTCCCGCGGCCTCCTCGCGGCTGTAGCCCGTCAGGCGGCTGAATGCCGGATTGACGTACACGATCTCCTGGCGCGCATTGGTGATCACGACCACCTGATCGGAACAGTCGATGGCGGCGGACAGCAGCCGACGCTGCTGGGCATCGTGGACGGCGGCGGTCGCGTTCACGGCGAAGCCGTGCAGGATGTTGCGATTGCCGTCGGGTTCCCGGTAGCCCACGATCTCCAGCGCGGGACCGGTGCTGTCGCCGGCGCCGGTCAGGACACGCGTCGTCGTGCCGCTCTCGGTGCCGGCGACGAGTTCCTGGAAGGCGCGTTCATCGAGCAGCCGTCGGATGTCCGAACCGATCACGCGCCCCAGTTCGATGGAGAAGAAGCGCGCGAAGTTGGCGTCGGCCGAGACGATGGTGCGGGTGGGCAGATCGAGGGCGAAGCGGCCGATCTCGGCGGCTTCGAGAAACTCGCGTTCGTAGCGTTCCGAGAGAACCTTCTCCCGCGCTGTGAAAGCGAGCGTGAGTTCCAGCAGGCTGCCGCCGACGATGAGTTCGATCAGGCGGTTGGAATACTCGAACACCTGGTCGAGGCAGCGCTGCGCGAGCGCCCCGTCGGCAGCGCGCACGGCGGCGAGGCAGGATTCCGCCACCACCAGCAGCTCGCCGTGGACGCGCTCCAGCTCGTCCCAGGACCGGCGCAGCTCCGGATCTCGCAGTTCGTTTGAAAGTCCACCGGCGCTGCGACGATGCCAATCCCAGTACTCGGAGTCGATCGCGTCGACGGCCTCACCGCTCGCGACGCTGGTCACCAGGTCGTGAATCAGCGAGAGATGGCGCTGCAGCGCGATCAGCAGCGGCGGAAAGACGGTTCGAAACTGGTCGATCTTCGGTCCTCCAGGGCTTCCCGCGCCCATCCACGTGAGACTGCCCGGGCATCGGCATGCCCGGACCCGGTCACTGACTTGCCGATCCGATCAGCGGCGCCGCCAGGTCGTGCCGGCAGCGGAATCCTCAAGAAGCACACCCTGGGCCGCCAGCTCTTCCCGCACGCGGTCCGCCGTCGCGAAATCGCGCGCCTTCTTGGCAGCCGCACGGGCGGCGATCCGTTCCTCGATCTGCGCGTCGGTCAATCCGCCGGCATCCGCGGCGCCCTGAAGAAATGCTTCGGGCGCGCGGCCGAGCAGCCCCAGGAGTCCGGCCAGGCTTTGCAGCAGACCGGCTCTGGCAGGCGACCGGTCGCGGTTCACCTCGTTCACGAGTTCGAAGAGAACGGCGCAGGCTTCGGGCGTGTTGAAGTCGTCGTCCATCGCCGCCTCGAACCGGGCGGCCATCGGGTCGGACCAGTCGATGGGCGCAGCCTGCGGCGGGACATTCTTGAGCGCGGTGTAGAGGCGGGTGAGACCGCTCCGGGCGTCGTCGAGATGCTGATCGGAGTAGTTGAGCGGGCTGCGGTAATGCGCGCGAACGATGAAGAAGCGCACCACTTCGGGGTCGTACTTCGCCAGCACGTCGCGCACCGTGAAGAAGTTGCCGAGCGACTTCGACATCTTCTCGTTGTCGACGCGCACGAAGCCGTTGTGCATCCAGTAATTGACGAAGGTGTGCCCGT
Organism: uncultured Rhodocyclaceae bacterium; assembly: GCA_964510915.1. GTDB lineage: Bacteria > Pseudomonadota > Gammaproteobacteria > Burkholderiales. Next base: position 4,398 of record CAZEDA010000064.1, read on the forward strand.
GGGCGCCCTCGGACTGGGCGATCTCGTTCTCGTGATGGGGGAACTGCAGATCCTGCCCGCCGCCGTGGATGTCGAAGTGGCTGCCGAGCAGCTCCTCGCTCATGGCGGAACACTCGATATGCCATCCGGGTCGCCCCGATCCGAAGGGAGAGGGCCATTGCGGCTCGCCCGGCTTGGCGGCCTTCCACAGCACGAAGTCGAGCGCATCGCGCTTGTTGGCATCCACGTCCACTCGCTCACCGGCGCGCAGATCCTCGAGCGACTTGCCGGACAGCTTGCCGTACCCGGGAAAGCCCCGCACCGAGTAGTAGACGTCGCCGTTGGGACCCTGATAGGCGAGGCCGCGGTCCACAAGCTTCTGTATCAGCGAGAGCATCGCCGGTATGCTCCGGGTTGCCCGGGGCTCGTGGTCAGGCCGCTCGACGCCAAGGGCAGCGGCGTCCTCGTTCATCGCCTGGATGAAGCGTTCGGTGAGGGCATCGATCGGTTCGCCGTTCTTGGCGGCACGGTCGATGATCTTGTCGTCGATGTCCGTGATGTTGCGAACGTACGAGACCCGGTATCCTCGCGCACGCAGCCAGCGGACCACCGTGTCGAACACCACCATCACCCGGGCATGGCCCACATGGCAGAAGTCGTACACGGTCATTCCGCAGACATACAGGCGGACCTCCCCCGCGCGCAGGGGAACGAAGTCCTGCTTGTCGCGCGTCAGGGTGTTGTGAATCCGGAGCATCGGAAAACTCTAGCGTTGGAAGTGACGAGGGACGAAGGATCGGGAAGGTGTTCCGGGCAGAAACGCGGGAACGCTGTCGCATCGCTCGCCTTGTTGTTAAAATCGGCCTGCAATACAGCAACATATCTGCGAAACTTCGCAGTTCAACTTCAAAAAAAAGTATAGCACGATGATTCGGTTCAGCAGCGCCAGTGCCTGCCTTGCTTTCGCCCTCATGGCCCTCTTTTCGGCGCCTGCCCCTGCCGACGATTTCCAGGAAGCCCGCCGCCTCATGGCGCAGGGCAACCTCGGCGGCGCACTGGACCGGGTGGACGCCGCCCTCGCCAAGCAGCCGAGGGACGCCAAGGCGCGTTTCATGAAAGGGGTCATTCTCACCGAACAGGGAAAAGCACCGGAAGCCATCAAGATCTTCACGGCTCTGACCGAAGAGTTTCCTGAGCTTCCCGAGCCCTACAACAACCTTGCCGTGCTCTACGCTGCCCAGGGGCAGGATGAGAAGGCGAGGAAGTCCCTGGAGATGGCGATCCGCACCCACCCGACCTACGCAACGGCGCACGAGAATCTCGGCGACATCTACGCGAAGATGGCGCGCGAGGCGTACGACAAGGCGCTCCAGCTCGATTCGACCAACGCGTCGGCGCGCACCAAGCTGGCCCTCGTCCGCGAACTGTTTTCGCAGAAGGCGGGGGCCCAGCAGGCGCCCGTCCGCACGACGGTGCCGGACGCGCCGCCCGTCGCCCCGCCGCCCGCCGCTGTGCCGCCGGCGCCGACCGCGCCCGTCGTGGCAAGCGCGCCGGCAGCAGCCAGCCAGCCGCCCGTGCCGCAGAAGCCTGCGACACCCTCGGTCGAGAACGCACCAACCCTCAAGCCCGGCGCCTCCGGTACTCGCGGCGCGGAAGGGAACGACCCCGAGGGAGACGTGGTCCGTACATTGCAAGCGTGGGCCAAGGCCTGGTCGTCTGGAGACAGCAAGCAGTACCTCTCCTACTACGCCCCCGGGTTCCGTCCGCCGGGAGGTCAGAGCCGCAGCGCGTGGGAGCAGTCCCGGCGTGAGCGCGTGGTCAAGGGCAAGCGTATCGTCGTGCAGGTGCAGACCCCGAAGGTGACATTTGCCAGACCCGAAGAAGCCGTCGTAATCTTCCGGCAGAGTTATCAGTCCGAGTCGCTCGCGACGAGCGGCAAGAAGCGGGTCACGATGGTGCGACAGAACGGGCGGTGGTTGATTTCGCAGGAAGAAGTGATCCGATGAAGCGTGTTCGATCCTCCCGGTGGCATTCCGGCCCGGTTGCCATGTTCGCGGCGCTCGCCGTGACCTGGGGCCTGTCCGCGGACACCCTGCTCGCCATGGGCGGCAAGCCGGTTCATCCGGCCCGCAGCGTCGAGCGCCGTCTGCAGGGACAGGGCGCGGAGGCCGCGATCGGCGCGATCATCCGCGACATCGGTGACGCCCGGCTCGCCGAAGCGCACGAACAGCTCGATCGACTGCTCGCCACCAACCCGAACTTCCGTCTGGCCCAGCTCATCAAGGGTGACCTGCTGATGGCGCGGGTGCGCCCTCTCGCCACCGTCGGCAATGCGCAGTTCGCCCCCGAGGACAAGCTCGCGGACCTGCGCGACGAAGCCAAGGCCCGGCTCCAGCGGCTCCAGACGCCGTCCCCCGCGGACCGCATCCCCCGCAACCTGCTGCGGCTCGCCCCCGAACAGAAGTACGCGATCGTCGTCGACACCGCACGCTCCACCCTGTTCCTGTTCGAGAACAAGGACGGCGTCCCGAAGTACGTGTCGGATTACTACATCACCATCGGCAAGAACGGCGTCGAGAAGGCCCGCGAAGGTGACAAGCGGACGCCGGTCGGCGTCTACCACGTCACGGCCAATCTGCCGCGCGCGAAGCTCACGGACTTCTACGGGTCGGGCGCCTACCCCATCAGCTACCCCAACGAGTGGGATCGCCGCAACGGACGGGACGGCCACGGCATCTGGCTGCACGGCACGCCCCGCGACACCTACAGCCGTCCGCCGAGAGCCTCCGACGGCTGCGTGGTCCTCACCAACGAGGACCTCGAGACCATCGGCAAGCAGCTCCAGGTCGGGATCACGCCGGTCATCATCGAGAACAGCATCGACTGGGTGGCGGAGAAGGAACTTGCCCGGTCGCGCGAGAGTCTGGAACAGTCGATCGAGCAGTGGCGTACCGACTGGGAGAGCCGGCAGACCGACGCGTATCTCGGACACTACGCCCAGTCCTTCTCGTCCGGCAGCGCCGGGCTCGCGGAGTGGGCGGCGCAGAAACGTCAGGTCAATTCCAGCAAGGAATGGGTCAAGGTGAAGGTGGAGGGGCTGAGTCTGTTCCTCTATCCGGGTCCGCAGCCCCTTGCCGTCGCCACGTTCACCCAGGATTACCGCAGCAACAATCTGGCGAACGTGATGAAGAAGCGGATCTACTGGCTCCGCGAGGGCAATCGCTGGAAGATCATCCACGAAGGCGCGGCCTGACGCTTCGCCGGACGACCGGACGCTGCGTCCGGCAGCCCGTCACCAGGACCGCCCCATCCGCAGCGGCACCGCTCGACCGGTTTCGCTTCGACAACGCAATTTCACCCTGGAGGTCTGCATGAAATTCGCTCGTGCGGTGGCCGCGTGCCTCGCGCTCCTGTTCCTCGCCGGCCATGCCGCCGCGCAAACCGTGGTCGAGATGAAGACCAATCTCGGCCCGATCACCATCGAACTCTACGATGACAAGGCCCCGAAGACAGTCGAGAACTTCCTGCAGTACGTGAAGGACGGCTTCTTCAAGGGAACGATCTTCCACCGCGTGATCCCGGGCTTCATGATCCAGGGCGGCGGCTTCACCAAGGACTTCGAGCAGAAGCCCACCCGTCCGCCCGTCCGCAACGAAGCGGACAACGGCCTGCAGAACCGCACCGGCACGATCGCGATGGCGCGCACGAACGATCCGCACTCCGCCACCGCGCAGTTCTTCATCAACGTGGTCGACAACGCCTTCCTCGATTTCCGCGCGCCGAACGGCCGCGGCTGGGGCTACTGCGTGTTCGGCAAGGTGGTGAAGGGCATGGAGGTGGCGCAGGCCATCGTCGCGGTTCCCACGGGCTCCGGCGGCCCCTTCCCCACCGACGTTCCGCAGAAGACAATCGTCATCGAGGACGTCCGCATCGTCACAGGCAACTGACGGAGACACGAACATGGTCAAGTTCACCACCACCCTCGGCACCTTCACGCTCTCTCTCGACGGCGAGAAGGCCCCTCTCACGGTCGCCAACTTTCTGCAGTACGTGAAGGACGGGCACTACGACAACACGATCTTCCATCGTGTGATCGACAACTTCATGATCCAGGGCGGCGGCTTCGAACCCGGCATGACGCAGAAACCCACCCGCGCGTCGATTCAGAACGAAGCGGCGAACGGCCTCAAGAACAAGGCCTACACGGTCGCGATGGCGCGCACGCCCGATCCGCATTCGGCGTCGAGCCAGTTCTTCATCAACGTCACCGACAACGACTTCCTCGACTATCGCGGCGCCACCCCGCAGGAGTTCGGCTACTGCGTGTTCGGCGAAGTCACGGAAGGTCGCGAGGTGGTGGACAAGATCAAGAAGGTCACGACGGGCACCCGCGGCTTCCATCGCGACGTGCCGGCCGAGGACGTGATCATCACCCGCGCCGAGATCGTCGACTGATTCCACTCACGCTTCCGGCCGGTGCTCACCAGAGACCGGCCGGGGCAACGACGGGGCCGCTGGCCCGATGACGCCACCTGCCCTGCCCCACTCCCTGCTGATCAGCGACCTGCATCTGTCGCCCGATCGGCCGGACATCACCGCAGCCCTGCTGGGCTTTCTTGCCGGGCCCGCACGCGCCGCCGAGTCGCTCTTCCTGCTCGGCGACATCTTCGAGTACTGGATCGGCGACGACACGCTGGACGAGCCGCTGCACCGCGAGGTCGTGACGGCGATCCGCGCTGTCGCCGATGCGTCGGTCAGCGTCGCGTTCATGCATGGCAATCGCGACTTCCTGCTGGCCTCCGAGTTCGCGGCGCGCACGGGCGCTTCGCTGCTGCAGGATCCCACGCTCATGAACCTCGGCGGTGTACCCACGCTGCTCATGCATGGCGATACGCTGTGCACCGACGACGTCGCCTATCAGGCGTTCCGCCGGCAGGTGCGCAATCCGGCGTTTCAGCAGCAGTTCCTCGGTCAGCCAGTCGAAGCCCGCCGCGCGATGGCCGGGCAGGCGCGCAAGGCGAGCGAGGGCGAGAAGCAGACCAAGAGCGCGGACATCATGGATGTCGCGCCAGCCGCGGTGGATGCCGTCTTGCGGGAACACGGCTACCCGAGGCTGATCCACGGACACACCCACCGCCCGGCATGCCATCGGCACGAGGTCGACGGTCATGTGTGCGAACGCTGGGTGCTCTCCGACTGGGATCGGGGTGGCGACTGCCTGCGGGTGGATGCCGCGGGCATCGCACGACTGCCGATCCCTCTCCCAGTGCGAACCGGCGACTGATCAGCGCGCGGACGAGAGCCCGCGATCCAGGTCCGCCTTCAGGTCCTCCAGACCTTCCAGCCCCACCGAGATTCGCAGCAGGCCTTCGGTCACACCCGCCGACGCGCGTGCTTCCGCGGACAGCCGGCCGTGCGTGGTGCTTGCCGGATGGGTGATGGTCGTCTTGGTGTCCCCGAGATTCGCCGTGATCGACAGCAGTCGCGTCGAGTCCACCACTTTCCACGCGCGCTCCCGGCCACCGTCCACCTCGAAAGACACGATCGCGCCGCCGGACTTCTGCTGGCGGGAGGCGAGCGCATGCTGCGGGTGCGAAGCGAGGCCGGGATAGTGGACACGCTTCACGCCAGGGTGCGATTCGAGCCAGACGGCAAGCGCCGCAGCGCTCGCGGACTGCGCGTCCATCCGGATCTTGAGCGTCTCCAGCCCCTTGAGGACGACCCACGCATTGAAGGGGCTCAGCGTGGCACCGGCGTTTCGCAGGAATGCCGTCAGCGGATCCAGCACGACCGACCGGCGCCCCAGCACCGCACCGCCGAGGACCCGTCCCTGCCCGTCGAGATACTTGGTCGCCGAGTGGATGACGATGTCCGCGCCCAGCGCGATCGGCTGCTGAAGTGCGGGCGAACAGAAACAGTTGTCGACGACGAGAAGCACGCCGCGCCGATGGGCGATCTCCGCGATGGCCGGGATGTCTGCGAGTTCCATCAGAGGATTCGACGGCGTCTCGAGGAACAGAAGGCGGGTCTCCGGGCGGATCGCGGCTTCCCACGCAGACGGGTCCGCCAGCGGCACGTAGGTGGTGGTCACGCCGAACTTGGCGAGGAAGTTGTTGAAGAGCTGACTCGTGGCGCCGAACAGACTGCGCGAAGCCACGATGTGCTCGCCCGCGCGCATGAGGCCCATCACGCAGCCGAGAATGGCGGCCATGCCAGAGGCCGTCGCCACGCAGCACTCCGCCCCCTCCATGGCAGCGAGGCGCTCTTCGAAGGCCCGGACCGTGGGATTGGTGTAGCGGGAGTAGACGAAGCCATCGTCCTCGCCGGCGAACCGGGCGGCGGCCTGGGCGGCCGAGTCGAAGACGAAGCTCGAAGTGAGGAACAGCGGTTCGGAATGCTCGCCGAAGGGCGTGCGGTGGATGCCCTCGCGTATGGCGAGCGTTTCGACAGCCAGTTCAGGATGACTCATTGGGACCTCGCGAAAACAAAAAACCCGTCCGGCTTGGCGCTCGAACGGGTTTTCATTCGCGACGCTTTAGCCGAATTTGCTTAGGCGCCCGCAAGCTGTTTCTTCAAATCGGCGCCGCCCACCCGCATGACGAGTGAACGGGGCGGAGTGTACCCCTATCCCGCGGCGGCGTCACCCCGCCTCGACGAGATTCAGGTCGAGCTGGGTACTGGCAACCGCGCCGCGACGGGTCAGGCTGTCGTCGTTGCGGTCCCGCTCGATGCCGGCCAGATACTCGGGCGTGATGTCACCGGTGATGTACTCCCCGCTGAAGCACGACGTCTCGAACCGGGTCACCTTGGGATTCACGGACCGGATGGCCCCCACCAGCGCATCGAGGTCCTGGTAGATCAGGCGGTCGGCGCCGATCTCGCGGGCGATCTCGTCGTCGGTGCGGCCATTCGCGATGAGTTCCTTCGGCGACGGCATGTCGATGCCGTACACATTGGGAAACCGCACCGGCGGAGAGGCCGAGGCGAAGAACACCTTTGCCGCGCCGGACTCGCGTGCCATCGACACGATCTCGCGGCTGGTGGTGCCGCGCACGATGGAATCGTCGACGAGCAGGACGTTCTTGCCGCGGAACTCCATGCCGATGGCGTTCAGCTTCTGGCGCACGGATTTCTTGCGCACCGACTGACCCGGCATGATGAACGTGCGGCCGATGTAGCGATTCTTGATGAACCCTTCGCGGTACGACACGCCGAGGCGGTTGGCGAGTTCCATCGCGGCAGGACGGCTCGAATCGGGGATGGGGATCACCACGTCGATATCGAGATCGCGATGGGACATGCGGATCTTCTCTGCGAGGCTCTCGCCCATGCGCAGACGGGTTTCGTAGACGGAGATGCCGTCGATGACGGAATCGGGCCGCGCGAGATACACGTACTCGAAGATGCAGGGGTTGAGCGTCGGGTTCACCGCACACTGGCGCGAGTGGAACTTGCCCTCGAAGTCCACGAGGATCGCCTCGCCCGGCGCCACGTCGCGGACGAGCTTGAACCCCAGCGTATCGAGCGCGACGCTCTCGGAGGCCACCAGATACTCGGGCCCGTACTCGCCCTCGGCCTGCCCCACCACGAGGGGCCGGATGCCGTAGGGATCGCGGAAAGCCAGCAGACCGAAGCCCGCGATCGCCGCAACGACCGCGTAAGCACCGCGTGCGCGCCGATGCACACCCGCCACCGCCGTGAACACGGCCTCGGGATCGAGCTTGAAGCCGCGGGCGCTCAGCTGCAGTTCATGCGCGAGCACATTCAGCAGCACCTCGGAATCGGAGTTGGTGTTCACGTGCCGGAGGTCGGCGTCGTACAGCTCGCGCTTCAGCTGTTCGGCGTTGGTGAGATTGCCGTTGTGCCCGAGCACGATGCCGAACGGCGAATTCACATAGAAGGGCTGGGATTCCGCCGCACTCATCGCCGATCCGGCGGTGGGATAGCGGCAATGGGCGATGCCGAGGGTCCCCTGCAGGTTGCGCATGTCCCGCGTGCGGAACACGTCCCGCACCAGACCATTGCCCTTGTGCATGTGGAAGGTGCCCTGCTCCGCGGTGACGATGCCCGCGGCGTCCTGCCCGCGATGCTGCAGGACGAGCAACCCGTCGTAGAGAACCTGATTGACCGGACCGGACGCGACGATTCCGAGAATGCCACACACGACTGTCTACCTCCGTTGCGCTACCGATGCCATCGACCGCCGGGCACCGCCCGGCAGATTCCACCCGTCAATCCCGATCGTACTTCACGTTGGCCTTGACCGACTCGGGCAACCACGCCCGCGCGGCCAGCGCGATCTCCTGCAGCGGCGCGGAAAACCACGCATTGCGCCATCCCGGTGACTCGGGAATGGAGGTGAGGCCCGCCACCATCACCACGACCACGGCGATGAACAGCCCCCGCACCACGCCGAAGAGCGCGCCGATCGAACGGTTCGCCGACGACAGACCTGCGGCCTGGATCGCCTCGGTGAGGAGAAAACCCACCAGCCAGAGCACCAGCAGGCCAGCAAGAAGAATCACGACGAAACCGATGGCCATCCGCAGTTCCGCCGGCTGGACGGACTGCGGAAGGAAGGTGCCTGCAGCCCCTGCGAACTGGCGTGCGGCCACGAATGCCAGCACCCAGGACACCAGCGCGATCGCTTCCTTCACGAAACCGCGCATGACCCCGAGCAGAATCGATACCCCCAGGATGGCCAGCACGGTGATGTCGAACCAGGTCATCGGCTCGCCCGGGACCGGATCACTGGCCTGCCTGCACGACCTTGAGCTCGCCCGCGGCGAGCTTCCTGGCGACCAGCTTCGTGCGCGCCGCCTGGGCCGCTTCGGGCGTCGGGAAGGGACCGCAGCGCACGCGCGTCTTGGTGCCGTCAGGCGTCTTGACGGGCTCGATGTAGCCGGGAAAGCCGGCCGCACGGAGTTCCGCGAGAAGCTGGCTTGCATTCTCCTTGGAGGAATACGCGCCAAGCTGGATCACGTGGCCCTTGCCCGGTGGCACCTTCGCGACAGCGGGCTTCTCGGCCGCCGGCGGCTTGGTCTTGGGCGGAACCGGTTTCTCGGCGGTTTTCGGGGCGGGCTTGTCGGTGGACTTCTCGGGTGGCTTGGCGGAAGGCTTCTCGGCGGACTTTTCGGAAGGCTTGTCTGCGGACTTCGGCGCGGGTTTTTCGACAGGCTTGTCAGCCGGCTTCTCGGCGGGCT
>CAZEDA010000065.1:0-7800 GCA_964510915.1 uncultured Rhodocyclaceae bacterium
GGAAGCACGAGACCGACTACGCGCTGCAAGACGCGTTTGTGGTGGAGGACCCCTATGGCAACACCTTTGGTGAGGAGGACGAAGAGTTGCCCTTCCACTTTACTTCGCCGCCCAAGAGCCCGTGGCCGTATGCGCTGCCGAGATACTCGTACATAGAGCGAGGATGGGACGGGAAGCCGCTGCCCTTCCGGTCCGATCTGCACCCCTCGATGTCCGCGTCGGCCCCGCCCGGCGCCCGATTTCGACGCTTTCACAGCTTTGATCAGAAGACGTTCGACACGATGCGGATGACGTGGTCGGCGCATCTAGTGAGCACCGTTGGTTTCACTTGGCGCGGAATCCGCAGACCCATGGACCGCGAACTGGGAATCGCGGGCGGTGAACTCGTGGCGATGGATCTGAGGACCAATGAGATCCTGGGTATTCGCCGTGGGTTCCTGCTAGGGCAGAGAATGCCGGGTGGCGCTGTGGGCTGGTTTGGGGGCAATGCCTGCCCGGACTACATGTCCATGGACGGACCAGGAAAGATACTGGGTAGAAACAAGCACCACAACTTTGGATTGTGGTTCCTTACCAAAGTCGCAATACCTTCAGGCAGGGTGTACTCGGAATGAATGCTAAGACGAACACCCTCTACAGGGCAGTCCTTCGGCAGTTTGCCGCGGAGTCCTACCTGGTTTTGCAGACGGGTGAAGTCGTCGCGGACGTGTTTACCGCGATGAGAGCCGGCAGCAACTATCTCGAGCCGACTGTCTTCGTCAACGGGAACCTCCAGGGGAATGATCTGTTTCTCATGATTCCGGATGCATCTCCGGACCGCCCGATTCTGCCGGGCGCGACGCGTGTGACGCGGAGAATGTTTGCGGACGTGATCGGCCCCGAAGGCTTTGAGGTCGTCACCCAAACCCCGAACGACGCCACCGGCTTCTCCGCCACCATCCTCCGTTCCCGTCAGGACCCCAGCCACTACACCGTGGCGATCCGCAGCACCGAGTTCATGGACCAGCGCTATGGCGGCGACTACTCGAGGGACAAAAGCGGTGCTGACGACAGTTTGGCCTTTCGCGGGCTGGCATGGGCACAGATCGCCGCGGCGGACCGATGGTTCAAGGAGCAAACCGCGCCGGGAGGCGCGCTTTTCAGCGCGCGGCGGATCGACCTCTCGGGCTACTCTCTAGGTGGCCACGTTGCCATGGTCATGACCGAGCTGTACCCCGAGTTGGTGCAGCACACGACCATGATCAACAGCCCAGGGCGAGGCGGTATCGCGCCGGGCTACTCGATCCGACAGTTGCTGGATGCGTACAACGCGATCGTTGCCGATCCGGAGGCTGAGCCACCCGGATTGCCTTTGCCGCGCGGTCGCAATGCCGAATTCGACGGTCTCCTAGCCGTCGCCATCAGCGCCGCCAGGCACGCCGAGCCACTCTGGCAGCACGATGTCTACGCCGATCCGAGACATCGGTGGGCCCTGGCTCGCTTAAGCGAGTTTGCGACGGGACTGGGAGGTAACTTCAACGGTTCGAATGCCCTGGATACGGTGATCGACTCCAAGATCACTTACATCTACGGGATGGCCACCCATCACGACGACACATTCGTGTCACTTTCCGGAATCCTCCCCACGTCCGACAGAGTGAGAGTCTTTATCGAGGACCAGCCGTTCTTCGGAGGAACGTACTTTGTTCCGGGCACAACGGAAAGGAACGTCTTTGAGCGAGATTTCCTTCGGAGTCACAGCATCACGCTCCTCATGGACTCGCTGGCGCTGACGCGGCTGTTTCAGACCATCGATCCCACGCTCACCCAGGAGCATGTCGACACCGTTTTCGCGAGTTCCTCGAACCAGATCTCGGATTCCGCATTCTCGGCAGCGAAAGCGCGCGCGGAAAGCGACTCTTTAGAGCTCGCTCTAGATGCCCTGCGGTGGGCGATTCTTCCCCCGGCTGCAGTTAATGGGAAGCGATTGACCGACTTCGATCCGGGACTGGACGGCTTCGGCAACCTGGACTTCCGCAACGTCTTCTTCGACCGGATTACCGAGATCACCGACTACCTCAAGACGGTCGGTTCCCGGCGCTACACGATCACGCCGCTCGCCGAGATGCGCTGGACGGGGGAAAGCGGCATCACCGCGGCCTTCAACAGCAAGACGGTGTCGTACGTCCGAGGCACGTTTCCGACGTCGGCTCAACTCGTACTCCGTGCCGCCGGAGACTCGCTTCTTGCGGAGGCCTACCGCGTCGCGCTGGACAATCTGGCCCCGTTCGTCGTGTCGGCAGACGGGCGGATCTATGACTCGCAGAAGTTCGCGGCGGAGCACTACTCGGTCCAGTACGTGAAGGATCGCGCGACGCTGCTGGCCCGGACGCTGGAGCGCAATCTCTACAACGAGCAGAAGCCCATCATCCGCAGTGCGATGCCCGGCGTCCTGGAAGACTTGTTCCGGAACATCCGCATCGACTATGGCGCGGCGGATCAGGACCAGAGAGGGGAGTCTCCGAAGTTCGTGGTCCGCTTCGGGCTGGACGAGAACAAGGAGGTCGAGACGCTCACCGGCGGGTCAAGCGAAGATCGCCTCTACGGACGCGGCGGCAACGATGTCCTGAAGGGGGAAGGGCTGCGCGATCACCTCGAAGGCAACGACGGGGACGATGATCTCTACGGCGGCTCGGGCGGGGACACGCTGCTGGGGGGGCGCGGGCAGGACAAGCTGTATGGCGAGGCCGGGACCGACCATCTCGATGGAGGATGGGACAACGACCGACTCGAAGGCGGGGGCGAGCGCGACGAGCTTCGTGGCGGCAAGGGCGACGATTTTCTCTCCGGGGGAGAAGGCTTCGATACCTACATCGTCGGCTTCGGGGCCGACACGATCGATATCGATACGGACAAGGGAGCCATCCGTCTGGAGAACGGGCGCAGCCTTTCCGGTGTGTTCGAGAAGTCCGACACGTCTTACCGTTGGAAGGCGGACTCCAACATGTCCGCCACGCTGGTCGGCGCAGACCTCGCGATCGCCTTCGGTGGCTCGGACAGCCTCGTGATTCGCGGTTATCGCAATGGCGACTATGGGATTCATCTCGTTCAGAAGGGCGAGACGCGGGGACTCGAACGTGTTTTCCTGGGCGATTTCCAGCCGGTGCGCTCCGACCAGATTGTCACCGACGAGTGGGGCAATCCCGTCATGTCGACCCGTCCGGAGCCCTCGCGTGCCGACGAGTTCTCCGGAGCACCCGGGTCCTCCGAGATCAGTACCTTCCTCGGTGCGGACTACGTGGTGGACAGATGGGGCGGAGACGACCTGATCGACGGCGGTGACGGCGACGACTACCTCGACGGTGGAGAGGACAGCGACACGGTGATCGGCGACGCCGGACGTGACGTGCTCACCGGCGGCGATGGCGATGATCGCCTGTATGCGAACTTCCGGACCGAACTCGATGCCGCCGTCCAGCGCGGGGCCGCAGGGGGCTTCGGTGTGGGCGAAGGCGACTGGCTCGTGGGCGGGAAGGGAGACGACTGGCTGTTCGGGGAGGAGGGCAACGATCTGCTGTCCGGGGGGCTCGGTGCCGACAGGCTGGTGGGCGGAACGGGCAACGACCTGATCGTCGGTGATGCGGACTTCGTCGGCCGGGATGAGCGTCGCGACCTGGCCGACAAATCGAACCCGAGTCCGTGGACATGGCGTGTCGCGGCGTCCGGTCGCTTCGAGTTCGTGGTGGATGCCGTCGAGACTTACCAGCATGCGAACGCCGCCGTCGTGTACGACCGGGAGGCCGGCAACGACGTTATCTTCGCCGGCAGCGGCAACGATCTCGTATTCGGCTACGGTGGAAACGACATCGTGTATGGGGGAGATGGCATCGATACGATCGCCGGCAACGATGGCGACGATCATCTCCTCGGTGACGAGGGCGATGACGTCATCACCGGCGACAGCGGCCGCGCCGTGGTGGGAGAGGCTTACGTCGTCGTTCAGGGCGACGATGTGGTCGAGGGCGGCGCCGGCAACGACTGGTTGCAGGGTGAGGGTGGCGACGACTATCTCTCGGGCGGGGACGGCAACGACATTCTGATCGGCGATGGCGAGCACGTCGCCGCGTCTTCGCACGGCGCGGACGTGCTGGTGGGCGGGGCCGGGGACGACGTGCTCGACGGTGGCGGCGGACGGAACTCGCTTTCCGGCGGCGCCGGCAAGGACCAGCTTCGCGGCGGCGACGAGGACGACACTCTCGTCGGAGGCGACGGTGATGATGTCCTGATCGGCGGGGCTGGCAACGATTTCCTCGAGGGCGGCAAGGGCCGGGACGTTCTGCGTGGCGGCCCCGGCGACGATGTCTATCTGGTGGATGATCAGGACGTCATCATCGACGACGAAGGCGAGAACATCATCCGGTTCGTCAATGGTGCGGGGCGCGGTGCGGTTTCGGCGTCGTCATCCCAGCGCGGCGGTGTTGTGTACGTCACGGTGTCCGATGGGAACGGTGCGTTGTTCGAGGTCGCTGCCCGTGGTGTAGGTGCGCCGCCTGAAGCGAGTCCTGAGCCGGACATCTCGATTCCCACGGCCCCGCCACCGCCACTGGGAGTCGGAGGCTCCGGTGACCCTGGAATCCCCCTCGTTGCCGATCCGCCCGCGGTGGATTCCCCGACGCCATCTGGCACTGCCAGCCCCTCCGGAGGGGGTAGCTTCGTGGTCGTCTTCGACGACGAGGAATCCCTCACCGCCGCGGAGTTCTACGGGGAAGCGCTCGTCGACCCCGTGATTCTCACCGGCTCTTCGGGTGAGGACTTGCTCGAAGGATTTGCCGGTGCCGATCGGCTCTCCGGCGGCTTCGGGCGGGACCGCCTGTTCGGCCACGCCGGCAACGATCGTATAGAAGGTGGTGGTGGCGACGATTTCATTGTCGGCGGTCGCGGAGACGACCGGCTCGACGGCGGGGAGGGTGAGGACACGTACGTGTTCAACGTCGGCGACGGACGCGACACCGTGAATGCCCAATGGGGAGACACCCTCGTTCTGGGGCGAGGCCTGACGCGGACCGACGTGGAACTGCTTCGCTTCGCGACGGGGGATCTCGAGGTCCGCGTGGCGGGGAGCGACGACCGCGTGCTCCTGCCGGGTGTGTTCGACCCCTACGGCGTGAAGCTGAAGCGGATCGTCTTCGGGGACGGCAGTGAACTCGACTCGCAGGGGATCGCCTCGCTCGCGCTGGCGCCAATCGACGGTACCGAGGGCAATGACGTGCTCCAGGGGAGCCCGTTCGACGAAACCCTTCGCGGTCTTCGTGGCGACGACGTGCTCGATGGCGGTGCCGGCGAGGATGTTCTCATCGGCGGGGCGGGAGCGGATCGCTATGTTCTGTCCCTCGGCATGGGCTGGGATGAGATCCGCGAGGAGTCCGGCGAGGGCGGCATCCTGGTGCTGGACGCGCCGCTGGCTCTCGACGGTCTGGTGCCGGAACTTCGAGGCACGGACCTCGTGCTGCGTCTCGCCGGTACGAGCGGCGACTCGGCGCAGGGCGCTTTGCTCAAGGGCTTCGCTTCGCAGGCGAGTCTCTGGAAGTTCGAGATCGATGGCACGCAGTCGTCTGTGGAGGACTGGATCCGGAGTCAGTCCACAGGCGAATTCGCCGATCCGGATGCCGCCTTGCGTCGGGAGTTCCGCTGGAGCCTGATCCATGCGCACGATCGCGTCGCGCGGCAGGAGGGTCTGGAAGCCCTCGATGACGGCACCGGGTATCGCAACCCGTTGCTCGATGTGTCGGGTGTCCAGATTCGCACGCAGCGCTTGACCCAGGTCATCGATGCCGGTGGCGGCGTCGTCTCGTCGAGCACTCAGGACATCGTGCCGTGGCAGGGTCTGGAACCCGCGAGGCTTTCGGCGCGCTGGCGCGATCTGCGATTCGAAAGTGTCGCGAGCGTTGGCACCTCGTTCACGGTGCCCGGTACAGCCCAGACCCGCACGACGTGGATTGACGCCGGCGCGGTATCCATCGAAGTGACTGCCGAGCGCAAGGGTCAGCCGATGCTGGCCGGTTGGCGACCGGTCCCCGAGGGGTCGACCACGCTGCTATCTGGCCCCGGTGTCGAGACCGTCCACGACATCGCCTGGGAACGCGACGTGATCCTCCGGGAGGTGGACGGCGTCACGAAGGTCCGCGACAACATCCGCACATCGACGACCATCCCGGAGGTAACGGGAGGCGACGCCGCCGAGCAGATCTGGTTCCGCGGGCGCTCGCTGATCCTGGCGGGCGGCGGCAACGACGAGGTGCGCCAGTCGCCGACCGTCTTCAACTTCACGGGCCTCGACGAGTTCAGTCCCGGCGTATTCGCCGATGGTCAGGGCGGCGATGACCAGCTCGAAGGCAGCGGGTACAACGACACGCTGGTCGGCGGTGAGGGGGATGACGAACTCTTCGGCCGGTCGGGCGCCGACAGGCTGGTGGGGGGCGAAGGCGCCGACCGGCTGGATGGCGGCGAGGGAGCCGACCGCTACGTCATTCGCGCCGGCGAGGCCGATGGCGACGTCATCGTCGATGTGAGTCTCGAACTCGTCACATCGGAAGCCCCGCCGTTCGCCTTGTTCGAGTCGTGGTACCAGCAGACCTATCCGGAAGCACCGGTTCCGCGACGTCCCTATGCGCGGGACGATCCCGCGCTGGCGGCGGCCGGACTCGTCGCTACCGACACCGTCGTGCTGCCCGATCAAGTGCGGCGCCAGGACGTCCGCATCTCATTCGGAACGGCGACCGCCTCTGAACTGGGTCTGTCGGAAGAGGCTGCCGCCCGGCTGACCAACGAAGAAAGCCTTTTCGATCTTCAGCCGCGTCTCTGGCAGACGCTGGACCTCGCGTGGGGCGCCGATCAGCGCGTGCGGCTCTACATGGGGGACTGGTCGCGACCCATCGAGACTTCGGACCCGACCCACAGCACCCACTTCCAGTGGGGACTGATCGGCGGCCTGGGTGGCGGGGTGGAGCAGGTGCAGTTCGGCGACGGGGAAGTCATGCGGATAGCGGAACTGCGGCGGCAGGTCATGGCTGCAGGCAGATCCGTCGTGATGCAGGCTGGAGATGCGGATCGGCGAATCGAGGCTGATGGCGTCGGGCGTTCGCTCCTGTTCGGCGAGTCCATCAAGCCTTGGGAAGTGCGCCCGAGCGCTCACGGGGCCGACCTCAGGATCACCCACGAACCGTCCGGCACGAGCGTTACGCTGGCCGACTGGTACGGCGCCGGCGGCGCACGTCCGGTGCAGGGGATCGGCTTCGATGACGGCGGCGAATGGCGTCTCGACGACGTCGGAGCCTACGCGCTCTATCGCGCTGCCACCGACGGGAACGATCTCCTGGTGGGCGAGGGCAGTCGCGGCAACACGATATCGGCGCTCGCGGGTGACGACCGAGTGTTCGGTGCCGGGTTCGACGACACGCTGGAAGGGGGTGAGGGACTCGACTGGCTCGACGGCGGGGATGGCAACGACACGATCTCCGACTCGGCTGGCGGGGCGGTGCTGATCGGCGGCGAAGGCGACGATGCGCTCCTCGCAGAAGCCATTGCCTGGTTCGATGGCGGTTCCGGATCAGACCGATTGCGCGCGTCCGGACCTGCCGCGGTCATGCAGGGCGGTGCAGGAGACGACACGATCGAGGCGGCCGGCGTTCATCTGCTCCTGCGTCATCGGCGTGGAGATGGCGTGGATACCGTAAGCGACACAGCGAGTTCTCTCACCGTGAATCTCGGGCGGGACTTGTCTCTCGACGAGGTAAGGATTCGTGTGGAAGGGGGCGGCGCCGT
>CAZEDA010000065.1:7900-9502 GCA_964510915.1 uncultured Rhodocyclaceae bacterium
CTCTGCCTGCCGCGGCGGTCGTGGAAGGGGAAACTCTTCTGTGGACGTTGCCCGCCGACGCGTTCCGAGACGAGGATGCCAGCGACCGCCTGAGTGTCCGGGTGGAGTCTGCTGCGGGTGGCGTGCTGCCGGCGTGGCTGTCTTTCGACTCGGGGTCGATGACGTTGTCGGGAAGACCGGGCTCCGAAGACGACCCGGAAGTTTCGGTTCGCTTCGTGGCGTCGGATCGTTCCGGTGCCGAGGCCAGTACCGTGCTTCGAATTGACGTTCTTGCCGGACCGGGACGCGCCCTGGTCGGGACACCGGGTACGGACGACCTCCGCGGCAGCAACGGCCCGGACACCCTGTTCGGCGCAGGCGGGAACGATTCGCTGACCGGCTATCGCGGTGACGATGTGTATCGGTTCGAACGAGGAGGCGGCGTCGATCGGATCGTCGACAGCGCCGGCGTCGATGCAATCCGTTTCGGCGCGGGAATCGCGCCCGACGAGGTGGCCGTTCGCCTCCATCGCACCGGCAATCAATCTGTGGCGCGGGTGCGCGTCAGTCCCGCGGGCGGAGCGACGGGGACCGAGGAGGGCTTCGACGTTCTCTGGGAAGGCGACGCGGCCATGCCGATCGAGCAGTTCCAGTTCGGTAATGGCGCGAAGAGGAGTGCGACTGACTTTCTGGTACCTACGCGTACCTGGGTCGTCGAAGATCCCTCGGCGCGAATCATGGCGACGCCGTTCGATGATCGGATCACCGTGCGTGCTCCTGTGCGCCTGATCCGCGCCGAGTCCGGCGACGACGTCATTCGAAGCGGCATGGCAGCGCTCATCGCGTTCGGAGACGGCGGTCACGATCTGCTTCGCGGTCAGCGCAAGGAGGACTACTTCACCGGAGGCGCGGGCAACGACATTCTCGTCGGAGGCGACGGGCACGACAGCCTGCGCGGCGGGCCCGGTCGCAACCTTCTCTGGGGCGAAGACGGAAACGACTGGCTGTTCGCCAACTCCGAAGGGGACTTCATCGCGGGCGGGCGGGGAGACGACCGCGTCCAGCTCGTGGCCGGTCGGCACGTGGTGGCCTTCAATCGCGGAGACGGGCACGACACGGTCGAGTTCCTGGGTACGGCGACCGCCGTGATCTCCCTGGGAGGCGGCATAGCCGAGGGCGATCTCGTCGCATCGCGGCGCGGCAACGATCTTCACCTGACCTTCGGTCAGGACGATGCCATGACGCTGCGCAACTGGTACGGCGCGATCGCGCGACGCAATGTCGAGACCGTGCAATTTGTGTCGGCTGACGGTTCTCCTGCAGGCGCGATCCGCGTGAGCGAGTGGCTGGATGCAACGACGGGCGCGGCGCCAGCACCATCTGCGCCGGCCGCACCGGCCGACAACGTTGAACTGTTCGGCGGAGATCTCGCCGCGGCCTATGCGGCCGACGCCGGCGGGTTCGGCAGCCTCGGCTCGCTCGGCGTCATGGACAGTCTCGCGAACCTTCCGCCGGGCCTGCGCCCGCAGTCATTGCGGGGAATGGATTGGTTGCGGGCGGGAGAGACGATCGGGGGGTAGTGGTCGGCTCAAGTTAGTGCCGAGAGGGTTCGGACGGATAGCT
>CAZEDA010000065.1:9602-13560 GCA_964510915.1 uncultured Rhodocyclaceae bacterium
CGCCGACTCCGGGGACAACTCTATCGTCCCTGCAGCTTCTTCCGCTCCACCAGCGGCAGCGTCACGGCCACGTTGAGCTTCGGGCGGTCGGGTCGGACTTCCGTGTCGGGGTGCACCTCGTGCATGGTGGCCATGCTCCGCAGGCTGAGTTCCTGGTAGGTCTTCGTGCCTTCCATCTTCCACGCGATCTCGTCGTCGGTCACCTCGCGGATGATCTTCGCAGGCACGCCGGCCACCAGGCTGCGCGCAGGGATCACCATGCCGGCCTTCACGAAGGCCGATGCCGCCACCAGGCTGTTCTCGCCGACTACGGCGTTGTCCATCACCACGGCGTTCATCCCGATCAAAGCATTGCGGCCGATGCGCGCGCCGTGGATCACGGCGCCATGGCCGATGTGGCCATCCACCTCGATCACGGTATCCGTCCCCGGAAAGCCGTGCATCACGCAGGTGTCCTGCACGTTGGCGCCTTCCTCCACGATGAGGCGGCCGAAGTCGCCGCGCAGGCTCGCCAGCGGGCCGATGTAGCACCGCGGGCCGACGATCACGTCGCCGATGAGCACAGCGGTGGGGTGGACGTAGGCCGTGGGGTGCACCACGGGACGGACGCCGTCGATTTCGTAACAGGGCATGGGGGTCCCGAATCTGGATGACTACACGTGCCAGCGGCGCTGCACGACGCGAAAGCGGTTCGCGACGAAGGCAGCATCGGTGTACGACGCGTTGGCGGCCGGGTTGGCGCCGGTCGCATGGTAATCCGAGAAGCCGGCGGACTGATTGACGAACACGCCGCTGGTCAGGTTGAGCGACAGCGCCACGCCCGCGCGCAGGCTGGCCTCGGTCATGGCGTCCACGACGTCGCCATTCGTGGAGTACAGCCCGAGGGTGATGGCGCCCTTCTCGCGCACCACGCGTTCCGCCAACTCCACGCCGGCCGCGGCGTCCGCCACCTTCACCACGAAGGAGATCGGCCCGAAGCGCTCTTCCATCCACGCGGCTTCGTCGGCGGCATCGCAGGAGAGCAGCAACGGCGTGCGGACATTGGCCTTCGGGAACTCGGGGTTCTCCAGCGCGCGCGATGCCAGAACGACCTTGCCGAGAGAAGGCGCGGACTCGATCCGCCGCAGCGTGGCTTCCGACTGCACCGCGCCCAGCACGCCCAGAGCGGTGGCAGGGTCGGAGAGGAACTTGTCGATGGCGGCGCCGAGGTCCGCGGCCACCTGGTCGAAGGGCACCTGCCCTTCGGGCGTGGTGATGCCTGCCGCGGGGACGAGGATCGCCTGTGTGGTGGTGCACATCTGGCCGGAATACAGCGACAGCGTGAAGGCCATGTTGCGCAGCAGGCCCTTGTAGTTGTCGGTGGACTCGATCATCACGGTGTTCACGCCGGCCATCTCGGCGTAGAGCGTCGCCTGGCGCGCGTTGTCCATGAGCCATCGGCCGAAGGCGTTGCTGCCGGTGAAGTCGATCGTGGTCACGGCGGGGTGGGTGGCCAGTCGCTGGGTCACCGCGGGGTCCTCGCTCACCGCGAGCGTGACGACGTTCGGATCGATGCCGTTTTCGGCCAGCACCTCACGGATGATCTTCACCGAAATCGCCGCGGGGAGGATCGCATTGGGGTGCGGCTTGACGATCACCGGGTTGCCCGTGGCCAGGGCGGCGAACAGGCCGGGGTAGGTGTTCCACGTGGGGAAGGTGCCGCAGCCGATCACCAGTGCCACCCCGCGCCCCACGATCTCGAACTGCTTGCGCATCACGAGCGGCGGGTTCTTGCCCTGGGGCTTCTCCCACGTGGCTTCATGCGGTACCTCGGCCATCTCGCGCCACGCGGTGGTCACGGCTTCCAGAGCGCGATCCTGCGCGTGCGGTCCGCCCGCCTGGAAGGCCATCACCCAGCCCTGACCGGTGGTGAGCATCACCGCGTGGGACATCTCGAAACTGCGCGCGTTGATGCGCGCCAGGACTTCCAGGCACACACCCACCCGTCCGTCCGGCCCCAGCTTGCGCCAGGCGGCCATGGTGCCGGTCGCCGCGTCGATGAGAGCCTGCGCGTCGCACACCGGATAGCTGACGCCAAGGTCCACGCCGAAGGGCGACCGCTCCGGCGCCGCCCAGCCGGTGATGCCGGGCTGGTCCAGTTCAAAGCGCTTGCCGAGCCACGCGTCGAAGGCTTTCTTGCCGTCCGCCGCGGCCGTCTCGCCGTAGACCTTGGGCGACGGGATTTCCAGGTACGGGCTCCAGAAGCCGCGGGTGCGCAGGGCGGCCAGGGCGGCGTCGAGGGTCGGCTTGTGCTTTTCGAAGAGGGGATGGGCCATGGTTCGCTCCGGGGAGGGGTGGTGGGGCGGCCTGCCGGCATGGCCGGCGGCGGCCCCTTGTCTTGGGGATCGGCTTACTTTAATGTTCGATCGACCGGTCGGTCAATGAATCCGGTCGAGGCGGGGCGGGCGGCGCCCGAAGGCGCACGCCCCGACGATAACGACGCAGGCTCCCTGGACGGTCCCGTGCAAGCGAACTACCAGAACATCCAGTACGACATTGCCGAGGGCGTGGCCACGCTCACCCTCTCGCGCCCCGACAAGCTCAACAGCTTCACCGAAGCCATGCACCTCGAGGTGCGCGAGGCCGTCGGCCACGCCGCGGCCACGCCCGAGGTGCGCGCTCTCGTGCTCACGGGTGCCGGGCGGGGCTTCTGCGCAGGGCAGGATCTCTCCGACCGCAAAGTCGCGCCGGGCGGCGCGCCGGTGGACCTCGGGGATTCCATCGAGCGCAACTACAAGCCCCTCGTGCTCATGCTGCGTTCCATGCCCAAGCCGGTCATCGCGGCGGTCAATGGGGTCGCGGCGGGGGCGGGGGCGAATCTCGCGCTCGCCTGCGACCTCGTCGTGGCGGCGCGGTCCGCGTCGTTCGTGCAGGCCTTCTGCCGGCTGGGTCTCGTGCCCGATTCCGGCGGCACGTTCTTCCTGGCCCGCGCTCTGGGCACGCCGCGGGCGATGGGCCTCGCGCTGTTCGGCGACAAGCTGCCGGCCGAGCAGGCGGAGCAGTGGGGTCTCATCTGGAAGTGCGTGGACGATGCCGACCTGCAGTCCACGGTGCAGACCATGGCGCGGCAGCTCGCGTCGGGCCCCACCGCCGGCTTCGCGAGGACCAAGGCGGCGCTGTACGCGGCCGAGGTCGCGACGCTCACCGCGCAGCTCGATCTCGAGCGGGATTCCCAGCGCGCGCTGGGTTTCTCCAACGACTACCGCGAGGGCGTCACCGCGTTCATGGAACGCCGCGCGCCCCGCTTCACGGGGAGCTGAGCCATGACCGGTGCGTTGGCGTCCGACATCGCCGTCGCCGTGATCGGCGCGGGAACCATGGGCAGCGGCATCGCGCATGTGGCGGCGAGGGCCGGGCATCCGGTCGCGCTGTTCGATGCACAGCCCGCCGCGCTTGCGCGGGCTCGCGCCGCCATCGAGAAGGATCTCGCCTTCCTGGTATCCAAGGGCCGCCTGGCCGACGACGACGCGAAGGCCACCCTCGGGCGCATCCGCACCGTGTCGACCCTGGCGGAGCTCGCCGGGTCCGGCCTCGTGGTCGAAGCCATCGTCGAGGACCGTGACGCCAAGCGCGCACTCTTCCGTGAACTCGAAGGCCTCGTGGCCGAGGACGCCATCCTTGCGTCGAACACGTCGTCCATCTCCATCACCGACATCGCCGCCGGGCTGAAGCACCCCGGCCGGGTCGTCGGCATGCACTTCTTCAATCCGGTGCCCCGCATGGCGCTGGTGGAAGTCATCGACGGGCTGCAGACCGATCCCGCTGTCGCGGAAACGCTGCTCGACACGTCGCGCGCGTGGGGCAAGACGCCGGTGCGTGCGAAGTCCACGCCGGGCTTCATCGTCAATCGCGTGGCACGCCCCTACTACGGCGAAGCCATGCGCACCCTCACGGAAAGGGCGGCGTCCCCTGCACTGCT